>DASQBH010001219.1:0-3271 GCA_035635315.1 Longimicrobium sp. | reverse complement strand
GTGCCGCGCGGCGGCGGCGGCCGGACGGCCCGCCGGCGACGGGTGCGCCCCGACGGCGGCCCTCGGCCGGAAGGACGGGGGCGCATGAGCCGCGGCCTTCCGCACGCGGGGGCTCCGGCCCGCCCCGTGGGCCCCCCTCGTCGCAATCGAGGCAGGTACGACCTTCTTCGCGCGCCGCGCACCCCGCGCCGCGCGCCCGGAAATACGCCCCTCGCGGGCGGACACTCGCTGGACAGGTGCAGATGGCACGGATGATCGATGCGGGCCGGTGGCGCGCGCTGCTGGGCCTGCTGTGGAGCGCCGCGGGGTGGCGCGTGCCGCTGTTCGGCGTGCTGGTGCTGCTGGGCGGCCTCCTTCCCACCGCCGTGCTGCTGGCCACGGGCGCGCTGCTCGACGCCGTCCCCGGCGTGGCACGCGACGGGATGGCCGCGGGAAGCCCCGCGCTGGTGGCGCTGGCGGCGCTCGTGGGCGGGCTGGTGGCTTCGTCGCTGGTGTCCCACGCCATGTCGCAGCAGGCCGGCGTGCTTGACGCCGCGCTCGCGCTGGAGGTGCACCACACCGTCGCCCGCGTGACGCTGGAGACCCCCGGGGTGGCGCAGCTGGAAGACCCCGCCTTTGCCGACGAGCTGGGGTCGGTGCAGGACGCGGAGCGCCGCGGCGTGCTGCAGCAGCCCGTGACGCACCTGTCGGGGGTGCTGGCCACGCGGCTGCGCGGCCTGGGCGCGTTCTGCGTGCTGCTGACCTTTCAATGGTGGGCGCCGCTGGCGCTGGCCGCCGCCTGGCAGCTCACCAACCTGGTCTACTACCGCGCCACCGAGCGGGGGCTCAGCGCCCGCGACGGCGTTAGCGCCGGGCCCCTGCGCCGGTCGGAGTACCTGCGCTCGCTGGCCGTGGACCCCGCGGCCGCCAAGGAGGTGCGCGTGTTCGGCCTGGCCGGGTGGACCGTGGCCCGCTACGGCGACGCCTGGCTGGAGGCGCTCACCGTGCTCTGGCGCAACCGCAGGGCCGACCGCGGCCTGAACGCCGCCGCCGTGTGCGCGCTGGCCGTCTCGCACGGGCTGGTGCTCACCGCGCTGGCGGCGGCCGCCACCCGCGGCGACGTGTCGCTGGCCGCGCTGTTCGTCTTCGTCCAGGCGGTGCTGGCCACGGGCGACCTGGGGCTGGTGGGCGACTCGCAGAGCTCGGCCGTGGAGGCGCTGGCCCTGTCGGGGCGGGTGGCGGCCATGGGCCGGCGGCTCCTCCCCGCCCGGGCGGACGAGGCGCCGCGCGTCTCTCCGGCGGAGCGCGGGGCGGTGGGGGTGCGGCTGGACGGGGTGCGCTTTACCTACCGCGGCCGCGCGCTCCCCACGCTGGACGGGCTCACCCTGCACGTTCCCGCGGGCCAGTCGCTGGCCATCGTGGGCGAGAACGGGGCGGGAAAGAGCACGCTCATCAAGCTGCTGTGCGGGCTGTACGAGCCCGACGCCGGCACCGTCGCCCTGGACGGGGGGATGACGCCGGTGCAGGCGCGCGGCCGCATCGCCGTCATCTTTCAGGACTTCGTGCGCTACCGCCTTCCCCTGCGTGAGAACGTGGCCTTCGGGCACCTGCCCCTGGCCGGCGACGACGCCGCGCTGGCCGCCGCCCTGCGCGACGCGGGCGCGGGCGAGCTGCTCACCCGCCTGCCGAACGGGTGGGACACGGTGCTTTCCCGCGAGTTCGAAGGGGGCGCAGACCTGTCCGGCGGCCAGTGGCAGCGCGTGGCGCTGGCCCGGGCGCTGGCGGCCGTGCGCGGCGGGGCGGGGCTGCTGATCCTGGACGAGCCCACGGCCGCGCTCGACGTGCGCGCCGAGACGGAGCTGTTCGACCGCTTTCTGGAGCTCACCCGCGGCGTCACCACCATCCTGGTGTCGCACCGGCTCTCCAGCGTGCGCCGCGCCGACCGCATCGTGGTGGTGGGCGAGGGGCGCGTGGTGGAGGACGGCAGCCACGACGACCTGATGCGGGCCGGCGGGCGCTACGCCCGCATGTACTCGCTGCAGGCCCGGCGCTTCGCGGACGACGCGTCGGCGGACGGCGAGGGCGCGGAGGAGGTGGCGCATGCGTGAGCGCTGGAACGCCATCCTGCTCCTGGTGCGCACGGCGTGGCGCACGGACCCCTGGCGCTCGGCCGGGCTGCTGCTGGAGCCCCTGGGGCACCTGCGCTTTCCCCTCTTCGCCTGGTGCCTGAAGCTGATGGCCGAAGGGGTGATGCAGCACGACCCGCGAAAGCTGGCCTGGGCCGTGGCGGGCATCACCGCCACCCGCGCCTTCTGGTTCCTGGGCACCTGGTCGGGGGCGTGGATCCGCATCGGGCTCACCGAGCGCGTGGCCTTTGCCTTCGACCGCGAGGTGGCCACCCTGCTGGCCGGCCTTCCCGGGCTGGAGCACCACGAGCGCCCCGACGTGCAGGACCGCCTGGAGCTGCTGCGGCAGCGGCAGGCGGCGCTGGGCAACTCGCTCAACGCCCTCATCAACACCGCCAACGCCCTGGTGGCGGGGGTGGGCACCCTGGTGGCGCTGGCCTGGGTGAACCCGTGGCTGCTGCTGCTGGTCCCCTTCGCCCTTCCCGTCATCCCCATCGCCGCCGTCAAGCAGCGCTGGCACGGGCGGGCGGAGGAGCGCTTTGCCGGGCCCACCCGGCACGCCCGCAACCTGCAGGCGCTCACGGTGGACCGGAACGCGGGGATGGAGCTGCGCGTGTTCGGCCTGCAGCGCGAGGTCCTGTCGCGCTTTCGCGCCGCGTGGAGCGAGTCGCGGCGGGGGGTGCTGCGGGTGGAGCGCAACGGCGCGCTGCTCGACACCCTGGCCGACCTGGTCTTCATGGCCGGCTACGCGGGCGCCGTGGGGCTCATGCTCTGGCGCGCGGGGCAGGGGCGGGCCACCGCGGGCGAGGTGGTGATGGTGGTGTACCTGGGCCAGCAGGTGCGCATGAGCGTGCTGGCGCCCGTCTTCCGGGTCGCCCGCCTGGGCGAGGCCCTGCGCGCCGCCAGCCGGCTGCTCTGGCTGCGCGAGTACGCCCGGGGCGCCCGGCCGGGCGGCAGCCTCCCCGCGCCCGCCGCGCTGGGCGACGGCATCGTCTTCGACCGCGTGGGGTTCCGCTACCCCGGCACCGACCGCTGGGCCCTGCGCGACGTCTCGTTCCGCATCCCCGCCGGCAGCGTGGTGGCGCTGGTGGGCGAGAACGGCGCCGGAAAGACCACCCTGGTCAAGCTGCTGAGCCGGATGTACGAGCCCACCGAGGGGCGCATCC
>DASQBH010001218.1:0-12444 GCA_035635315.1 Longimicrobium sp. | reverse complement strand
GAGTGCATCCGCATTCTTGACCCCGGCGGATGCCTGCCCTATCTTGTCGCCGTCGGAGGTAACGGGAAGCTCCATTTTTGAGCCAACAGTTTTGAAGCCGGGGCCATCTTTTGCGGCCGACGCCACGCCCCCCGCGGGAAGGCGGAATGCCGCGAGGAAGCCACCCAACATGTTCCGACATGGCTTCAAAAATCCTTCCCGTTGCCGCCCGGCCCAGGCCGGCCCCGTTCCGCGGGGCTGGCCTTTTCTCGCTCCTGAGCAGGAGGCCACGTGCCCACGGTTCGCGTCACCCGCCGCGTGCACTTCAGCGCGGCGCACCGTCTGCACAGCCCGGCACTCTCCGATGAGGAGAACCGGCGCATCTATGGCCTGTGCAACAGTCCCAACTGGCACGGGCACAACTACGAGCTCGACGTCACCGTCGAGGGCCGGCCCGACCCGGTGACCGGGTACGTGGTGGACCTGGGCGTGGTCCGCGCCGCCGCCGAGAGCGTGATCGCGGACCTGGACCACCGCAACCTGAACCTGGACGTGCCCTGGCTGGAGGGCGTCATCCCCAGCACCGAGAACCTGGTGGTGGCCATCTGGGACCGGCTCAAGCCCCGCATTCCCGCGGAGGGAAAGCTGGTGCGGCTGGTGCTCTGGGAAACGCCGCGCAACGCCGCGGAATATACGGGAGAGTAGATGACGGACATCCTTGCGCCCCGCGGCCAGGCGGCCGCGGCGGCGGAACCGGAGACGGAGTTCCAGGCGCTCGTGCGCCGCATGCTGGGCGAGCTGGGCGAGAACCCGGAGCGCAACGGCCTGCTCAAGACGCCCGAGCGCGTGGAGAAGAGCATGCGCTGGCTCACCCGCGGCTACGGGCTGAGCGTGCACGACGCCATCGGCGACGCGGTGTTCGACGAGGACCACCACAACATGGTGCTGGTCAAGGACATCGAGATGTACTCCATGTGCGAGCACCACCTGCTGCCGTTCTTTGGCAAGGTGCACGTGGCCTACATCCCCAACGGCCGCATCGTGGGGCTGAGCAAGCTGCCGCGCGTGGTGGAGATCTTCGCCCGCCGGCTGCAGGTGCAGGAGCGGCTGACGGAGCAGGTGGCGCAGGCGCTGATGGAGGTGCTGGAGCCGCAGGGCGTGGGCGTGGTGATCGAGGCCGCGCACCTGTGCATGATGATGCGCGGCGTGGAGAAGCAGAACTCCAAGACCGTCACCAGCGCCATGAAGGGCGTGTTCCTGGACGACCTGGGCACCCGCGAGGAGTTCCTGCGCCTGGTGCACCCCGGCAACGGCTGAGGCGCGGAGCGCTTCGACCGGCTCCGAGGTCCGCCCCCTCCGGGCTCGTAAACCTCGCCCACCTCCCCCAAAACTGCTGGGGGAGGTTGGGGTTGGGGCAGGGATCAAGGTGCTACGGACAGGCTTGCGTGGGATGGTGGGCGCCCCCCTCCCCGGCCCTCCCCCGCAAACTGCGCGGGGGAGGGAGGTGCGACGCACCTGGTCGAGGCGCGCAGAGAGAATGATGCGCATGTAGATTGTCCGGAGCGCGATCGAATTCTCCCCTCTCCGTGAGGAACGAACGGGGAGGGGCCGGGGGAGGGGCCCTGCGTCCGACGCCAGCGTGGTTTCATTCGCCGAGCCCCGAATCCGCGGCAACCCCAACCTCCCCCAGCAGTTTTGGGGGAGGTGCGAGCCTAAGCGAGCGGAGGGGGCGGACCTCGGAGCCAGCCGAAGCGATCCGGAATCGAAGTCGATGTAGTTTGTCCGTTGGGGTGGAGGGGCTGTTCTGCGGGTGCGGTCTTGATCCATCGTCCATGATCATTCCGACGCCACAAGACTGACGAGGGGAGGCGGACATGGCGGGTGAGCTGCAGGGCAGAACGGCGCTGGTGACCGGCGCCTCGCGAGGCATCGGACTGGCCGTGGCGCGCGAGCTGATCGGCGCGGGGGCGTGGGTGGCCATGGTGGCCCGCACCGCCGAGCCGCTGGCGCGCGCCGCCGAAAGCGTCGGCGGCCACGCCATCCCGGCCGACGTGTCGGCGACGGAGGGTGTGCACACGCTGGCCACCTACGTGGGCGAGCTGCTGGGCGACGCGCCGGACCTCATCGTCAGCGCGGCGGGCGCGTTCTCGCTGGCGCGGCTGGACCAGGCGGCGCCGGAGGACTTCGACCGGCAGATCGCCGCCAACCTGCGCGGGCCGTTCCTGCTCGTCCGCGCCTTTCTTCCCGCCATGCTGCGGCGCGGCACGGGGCACTTCGTCACCGTCGGCTCCGTGGCGGGGCGGGCGGCGTTCCCCGAGAACGGGGGGTACGCGGCCAGCAAGTTCGGCGTGCGCGGGCTGCACGAGGTGCTGCGGGCGGAGGTGCGCGGCACCGGCGTGCGCGCCACGCTCATCGAGCCCGCGGCCACCGACACGCCGCTGTGGGACCCCATCGATCCCGACGCGCGCGCGGACCTGCCGTCGCGCGCGTCCATGCTGCGCCCCGAAGACGTGGCGCGCGCGGTGCTCTTTGCCGCGACGCAGCCCGCGGGCGTGCAGATCTCGTCCATCGCCGTAGAGGCGGCAGGCTGAGGCCATGTTTCTGCTGAACGTAAAGGCCAGCTACGACTCCGCGCACTTTCTGCGCAACTACAAGGGAAAGTGCGAGAACCTGCACGGCCACCATTACGTGGTTGAGGCGGGGCTGGCCTTCGATGACGTGGGCGAAGGCGGAATGGCGTTCGACTTCACCGACGCCAAGCGCCACCTGCGCGCCATCGCGGGCGAGCTGGACCACCAGAACATCAACGACCTGGAGCCGTTCACCACCCTGGAGCCCAGCGCCGAGAACCAGGCCCGCTGGATCTTTCAGCAGATGCAGGCGCGGCTGGGGCCGGAGATGGCGGACAACCTGGTTTACGTGCGCGTGTGGGAGACGCCCAACCAGTGGGCGCAGTACTCGCTCAAGCCCACGTGGTGAGCGGCGGATGTACATCCTGCTGACCGACGCCCTGACCTGCCCCCGCTGCGGCCCCGACTTCGGCCTGCTGGTGCTGGCGGACCGCATGGAGGAGCGCCGGGTGATGGAGGGCACACTGGGCTGCCCCAACTGCCGCACCTCGTATCCCGTCCACGCCGCCGCCGCCGACCTGCGCGTCGGGGCCACCGGATCGGCTGAAGCGGCGGAATCCGCCGCTTCCGGCCCGTCTACCGAAGACGGGGAGGCGGCGGTGCGGCTGGCGGCGCTGATGGGGCTGGCGGGGGCGAGCGGGCTGGCGATGCTGGCCGGCCCCGGCGCGCGCCACGCGGCCGCCGTCAGCGCGCTGGTGCCGGACCTGGAGGTGGTCGCGGTGACGGACACGCCGGTGGCGCCGTCGGAGCGGGAGGCGGGGGTCAGCCGGCTGGCGGCGGGGGACGCGCTCCCCTTTCGCGGCGGCGCGCTGCGGGCGGCGGCGCTCACCGGCGGGGCGGGGGATGCACGGCTGCGCGAGGGGCTGCGCGTGCTGGCGCCGGGCGCGCGGCTGGTGGTGGATGGGGCGGACGCGGAGACGGCGGAGCGGCTGCGCGGGCTGGGGGCAGAGGTGCTGCTGGAGGAGGAGGGCGTGGTGGTGGCGAGGGCGCCGGGGCGGCCGGTGGCGCTGCGCTACAACGCCGTGCGGTGAGGTCGTGATCATTTGGTTGCGCGCCACCGCCCCGTCAGCATACCTTTGGTGGCTTCCGAAGGCGCTGCCGCGGCCCTCGCCCGCCGGCCACCGCCGCCGCCCGGGCGGCACCCCCAGGTTCTATCTCGCATCTCCCAAGTTGTGACCATGTCCTGGCTCACGAACCTGATTGGAGGCCGTTCCGACTCGCGCGAGCGAGAGCCGGACTACTACGAAGAGGGCGCCGCCCTCCTGATGCAGGAAAAGTATCACGAGGCGCTCACCTCGTTTCGCCTGGCACTGCGCGAAAGCCCCAACGACACCGACGTCCTGCAGCAGATCGCGGTGACCTACACCCGCATCGGCATGACGGACGAGGCCATGAAGACGTATCGGCGGGTGCTGGAGCTCAAGCCCCACGCCGCCGGCGCCCACTACGGGCTGGCCTTTCTGCTGCTGCAGGGGGGGAGCACCGACCAGGCGGTGGCGCACCTGCGGGCGTTCCTGGCCCGCCCGCCCGCCAGCAACGCCGACCGGCACGTGGCCCACGCCCGCGCCACCCTGGCGGAGCTCACGGGCGAAGGCGAGGGCGCGCCGTCGGAGCTGCAGCTGGACCTGTGACGGACGAAGGCGGCGCGCACGACCTGGTGCTCGCCCTGTCGACGGCGCCGGACGCGGAGCAGGCGGAGCGCATTGCCCGCGCGCTGGTGGAGGAGCGGCTCATCGCCTGCGCCAACCTGGTCCCCGGCCTCACGTCGATCTATCGGTGGGAGGGCGCGGTGCAGGCGGAGCCGGAGGTGCTGCTGGTGATGAAGACGCGGCGCGCCCTGGTGCCGCGCCTCAAGGAGCGTCTGCCGCAGATGCATCCGTACGGGGTGCCGGAGCTGGTGGTGACCGGGCTGGTGGATGGGCTGGACCCGTACTGCCGCTGGGTGCGGGACGAGACGGAGGGGTGAGGGTGCAGGGCAGGACCGGAGGGGCCGGCGCCCGTGGAACTTTGCAGCGGACATGGCTCGGATGATCAAGTCGGAGGACGAAGCCGAGAAGCAGCCCCAGGAAGCCGCCGCCGTGGAGGAGGAGGCTCCGCGCAAGCGTGGCGCCCGCAAGCCCGCGCGCGCCGGTGCCCCCGCCGCCGACGGCCCGGATCCCTGGGCGGCCAAGCTGGAGCGCGCCGAGACACTGTCGTCAGCGGGGAGCCACGCGGACGCGGCGGAGCAGTTCCAGGCCGTGGCCACCGCGCAGCCCGACAACCTGCGGGCGGCGCTGGGGCTGGGCTCGGCGCTGGCGGCGCAGGGCAAGTACGACCCCGCCGAGAAGGAGCTGCGGCGGGCGCTCAAGCTGGCCCCCGACGCGCCCGAGGTGAACTACCAGCTGGGCTACACGCTCTACAAGAAGGGCGTGTACGCGGCCGCGGCCACGCAGCTGCGCCGCGCGGTGGAGCTGGATCCCGACCACTCGGCGGCCTTTCTGGTGCTGGGCGAGGCGCTCAACCAGATGGCGGAGAGCGACGCGGCCATCGACGCGCTGGAGTCGGCCATCCGCCTGGCGCCGGAGAACGGCAAGGCGTACTACGCCATGGGCATCGCCTACGACCGCAAGGGCAACCACGACCGCGCGGCCGAGATGTACCGCCTCTCCCGCGAGGTCGCCAGGACCGCCTGATCCTCGTGGGTCGATGACGATGGATTGAAGACCGCCCGCGCTCCCCGGAGCGCGGGCGGTTTTCGCGTTCGGGCTGCATCGATCTGAGTCGTGGCCCTCGTTGCCATCTGCCCATTGACCCCCGGACATCATGCCGTCCGCCCAGCCGGAGCGAATGAATTCGCCGCTGGAAAATCGCAAAGTCCGCCTGCGCGGACTCGGCGGCCAAGTGGTGTGCGGCGTCCCAAACACCTGCGCGTCCGCAACCGGTAGGCCGTTTCCGCCCGGCCTCGCACCGATCCTCGCCACGCCTACCACACCTTCCGATCTCACCGCGGCGGCGAATCCGCGAAGGCGGATTTCGTGTGGTTGTTGCCGCGAATTCATTCGCCCTTCGCCTCCCTGGGTCACCCGACCCGGTGGACAAACGGGCGGCATCCGCACATCTTTCCCTCGCCCGCCGCTTCCGGCACGTCCGGACCCGGCGGGCTCCCCATCCACCAGACGAGAGAGACACGCATGCGGCTGATCCTGACCGGTGTTCACCCAACATTCACCGTCAGGACCGGAGCGTGTGCTTTTGTCTACTCAACTTTCCGACGTTCGCGTCGTCGCGGAGCGGCTGGCCTTTTCGCTGGCTGACGGCCGCACCCTCTTTTCCGATCTGACACTCGGCTTCGGGCGCGAGCGCACGGGGCTTACGGGCGCCAACGGCACCGGCAAGAGCACCCTCGTGCGCCTGCTGGCGGGCGAGCTGCGCGCGTCCGCGGGCGCCGTGGTGCGCGCGGGGACCGTGGGCTACCTGCCGCAGGACTTCCAGGTGCGCGCGGACCAGCCCCTCGCGGCCGTGCTGGGTATCGGCGACCGCCTGGCGCGCGTGGACCGCGTGCTGGCCGGCGACGCCCCGGCCGAGGACCTCGATCTCATTGGCGGCGACTGGGACCTGCGCGAGCGCGCGGAGGCCGTGCTGGCCCGGCTGGGCCTTTCGCACCTGGCCCTGGACCGCCCCGTGCTGAACGTGAGCGGCGGCGAGGCCACCCGCGTGGCGCTGGCTGGCGTCCTCCTGGCCGAGCCCGACTACCTGCTGCTGGACGAGCCCACCAACAACCTGGACGCCGCCGGCCGCGAGGCGCTGTACGCGTTCGTGGAGGGGTGGACGGGCGGGCTGCTGGCCGTGAGCCACGACCGCGGCCTGCTGCGGCGGATGGACCGCATCGTGGAGCTCACCCCGGCCGGCGCGCGGGTCTACGGCGGCGGATACGACCTGTACCGCGCCCAGCGCGAGGCGGAAGTGGAGGCCGCCGCGCGCGAGCTGGCCAGCGCGCAGGCGGCCCTGCGCTCCGTTCGCCGCGAGGCGCAGCAGATGCGCGAGCGGCAGGCCCGGCGTGACAGCCGGGGCAAGCGCGTGGCCGCGGAGGGCGGCATCCCCCGGATCATGCTGGGGATGATGAAGGAGAACGCCGAGGGCACCGGCGCCAGGGTCCGCGAGGTCTCGGCGCGGCTGGTGGCGGACGGCCGCGCGCGCCTGGACGCCGCCCGCGAGCGCGTGGACGAGCAGGCGCGCCTGGCGCTGGCCCTTCCCTCCGCCGCCGTCCCCGCGGGCAAGACCATCGTGGAGCTGGAGGCGGTGTCGTACGCGCATCCCGGTGCCGCGTCACCGGTGGTCGATGGCGTGTCGCTGCGGCTCACGGGGCCGGAGCGCGTGGCCCTCGTCGGCCGCAACGGCAGCGGCAAGACCACGCTGCTCCGGCTGATTACGGGCGAGTTGCGGCCGGATACGGGCACCGTGCGGATGGGGCTGCCGGCGGAGGAGGTGGCGTTCTTCGACCAGCACACCCGGCGGCTGCGGGACGATGCGTCGGTGCTGGAGAACTACCGCGCGGCCAATCCGGACGTGGACGAGACGGCGGCCCGCCACGCGCTCGCCCGCTTTCTGTTCGAGAGCGATGCCGTGCACCAGCTCGCCGGCTCGCTGAGCGGGGGCCAGCGTCTGCGGGCGGCGCTGGCGTGCGCGCTCAACGGCTGGCATCCGCCGCGCCTGCTGCTGCTGGACGAGCCGACCAACCACCTGGACCTGGACAGCCTGCAGGCGCTGGAGCAGGTGCTGCGTGGCTACGACGGCGCCCTCCTGGTCGTCTCGCACGACGCGGCGTTCCTGGACGAGATCGGCATCGAGCGCCGCATCGACCTCGGGTGAGGTAGGGGAAACAGCATCAGGAGTACGGAGGAACAGACAAAAGCCAGAGGAACGGAGAGATTGTTTCTCCTCTGTTCCTCTGGCTTTTGTCTGTTCCTCCGTACCCCCCAGTCCTTTTCTTCAGCAGTCGTGGCGCCGGCGGACCTGGATCGACAGGTGCTTCAGGGATACGGCATCGCGAACGCCGCCGCGGTGCCGCCCTGGCCGATGGAGAAGCCGATCAGCAGCCCCCGGAAGTCGTCGGGGTCCACCTGCGTGCCCGCCACGCCCACGAAGATCCCCGTGCCGATGCCGACGATCGCGCCGGTGAACGCGCGGGAGATGGAGACCGGATGGTCGCTGGTGCGCATGACGTACGCGCCCATGGTGGCACCCGCCGTGGCGCCGATGACCGCGCCCCACAGCGCGCTGGTGAGCCCCGGATCATCCCCTCCGTTGCAGCAGCGCGTGATGTCGTTGAACGGTCCGCCGCCGAACAGTCCCCCCGCCACCAGTCCCGCGCCCGAGCCCACCATCGCCGGAATCGCCATCCGTTTGAAGCGCTTCGTGTACTCAGCGGTTTCTATCCGCACCGGCACCTGCGCCCCGGTGGAATCCGTCGGCGCCTGCGCCCCGAGCCCCGTCGGCGCGCAGAGGAGGGCGATGAACAGGATCAGGCGAGGAAGAGGCATGGGAGGAGCAGTCGGCCGAGGTTGTGGAACGAGAGGGTTGTTTCGGGTCATCGGTTTACTCACACTGACTTCCTGAGGGAGGCGCCGCGCTGAGCCAACCCCGTACGATGCACCATGGCGCCGACCGAAGGACCTCGCCTGCAGAGCCGCAGGGCTGGATCGATGTCGTGAATCCAGCCCCGAGGCCGCCGAGAGGAGGTCCTTCGGTCGCGCGCAGGTTGTTGTGTAGACTACGGTTGCAGGTGAGCGCTCCCTCAGGAAGTCAACCCGGTTCCTTGGGAAGCTGCTACCCTTCTACCGCCGCGCCCGGGAGGTCGGCGAGCATGCGGGCGGCGGCGTCGGGGGGAAGGGGGTGGGAGAAGAGGAAGCCCTGGCCCAGGTGGCACCCCATCTCGTGCAGCGCGCTGGCCGCCTCGTCCGTCTCCACCCCCTCGGCCACCGTCTCCAGCTGCAGGCTCCCCGACAGCGAGATCACCGTCTTGATGACGGCCACCAGTGCCGGGTCCACGTGCATGTCGTGCACGAAGGAGCGGTCGATCTTGATGGTGTCCACCGGCAGCCGGTGCAGGTACGCCAGCGACGAGTACCCCGTGCCGAAGTCGTCCACCGCCACCCGGATCCCCGTGGCGCGCAGCCGCTGCAGGATCTGCCCCACGGCCGCCGGATCGTCCATGATCACGCTCTCCGTGATCTCCAGCCGCAGCCGGTCCGGGGGAAAGCCCGTCTCGCGCAGGATCTCGTGGATCTCCTGCACCAGCTGGGGGTGCAGGAACTGGCGGCTGGACAGGTTCACGCTCAGCCACAGCGGCTCGGTGAGCGCGTAGGCGCGGCGCCACTCCTCCATCTGCCGGCACGCCTCGCGCAGCGCCCACCCGCCGATGGCCATGATCATCCCCGTCTGCTCCGCCAGGGGGATGAAGTCGTCGGGCGAGCGCAGCCCCTTTACGGGGTGCTGCCAGCGCATCAGCGCCTCGAAGCCCACCAGCTCGCGGGTGTCCATCACCACCACGGGCTGAAAGTGCAGCCGCAGCTGGTCGCGCTCCACCGCCTCGCGCAGCTCGCTCTCCATCTCCAGCTGCTCCAGCGAGCGGGCGTGCAGCTCCGCGTCGGCGATCTCGAAGCGGGCGCGGCCGCGGGCCTTGGCGCGGTACATGGCCGCGTCGGCGTCGCGCAGCACGTCCTCCGGCCGCGAAAAGCCGATGGAGCTCACCGCGATCCCCAAGCTGGCCGTCACCAGCACCTGCTGCCCCGCCGCGTCGAACGGGCGCGCCAGCTCCTGCTGAATGCGGTGCGCAACGGCGGACGGGTTCTCCACGTCGTGCAGCAGCAGCGCGAACTCGTCGCCGCCCAGCCGCGCCACGCTGTCCCCCTGCCGCAGGCACGCCTCCAGGCGGCGGGAAAGGGAGACCAGCACCTGGTCGCTGACCACGTGCCCCACCCGGTCGTTGACCACCTTGAAGCGGTCCAGGTCCAGAAAGATGACGGCGAAGTGGTGCTCCGGGTGCCGCTGCGAGTAGGCGATCGCCCGCTCCAGCCGGTCCAGGAACAGCCCGCGGTTGGGAAGGCCCGTAAGCGCGTCGTGCAGCGCGTCGTGCACCAGCTGGTCCTCGTAGCTCTTGCGCTGCGAGATGTCGGTCTGCGAGCCGGCCATGCGCACGGTGGTGCCCGCGCGGTCCGTCACGCGCACGCCGCGCACCAGCACCCAGCGGTAGCCGCCGTCCGCGTGCAGGATGCGGTGCTCGGACTGAAAGTGGTTGCCGGAGGGCTGCGCGGGCTTGAGCAGCTCCGCGTGCACCCGCTGGCGGTCTTCGGGGTGGATGCGGGCGAACCACGCCGCCGGGTCCGCCCCCATCTCGCCGCCCACGATCTCCTTCCAGCGCGGGGAGAAGTAGATGGTGCCGGCGCGGAAGTCCCAGTCCCACAGCCCGTCGTGGGCGCCCAGCGCGGCCAGGGCGTAGCGCTGCTCGCTGGCCGCCAGCTCCCGCTCCGCCCGCAGCCGGTTGCGCACGACGACAAAGAACAGGACCAGGATGACGACCAGGTAGCTGCCGAACAGCAGCGGGCTCACCCGCGGCTGGGGGACGCGCGCGGCCACGGCGGCCACCCCGGCCAGCGTAAGCGCCCCATAGACGGCCAGCGCCCTGGTGCTGCGAAAGAGGGTGCAGATGGTGGCGGAGATGACGATCAGCCCCAGGCCGTACTCCGGGGCAAAGCGGTTCAGCAGCAGCAGCCAGACCACCCAGCCGGTGATGACGGCGAACAGCCCGTACATCCCCCGCAGCAGCAGCGGCGTGCGCGGGCCGAACGAGAGGCCCACCACCACCAGGCACGCCCCGGCGACGATGAAGCGGTACAGCCAGGGGTCGACCGCGCCCGGCAGCACGGCGCGGTAGACCAGGCCGAACGCCAGCACCGCCACGGCGGCCAGCGCGGCCACCAGGCGATAGGTAAGCACCTCTTTCTCCGGGACCACGCCGGGGGCGGCGCGCCGCGTGAGGTGGAGATCGTGTGGCATGCTGCGGGAGTGGAGGTGCTGCGGACCGGCGGGCGGAGTCAACTGCCCGGGCCGGGAAGGATGCTGCGGATCTGCGACGGAAATGCGTTGCAGTACGGTAAGGCCTGCGTTCGGCTACGGCAAGGAGCGCGGCCGGCTTCTCCTGGGACCCAATTGACTTCCTGAGGGAGGCGCCGCGCTGATCCCTGCTTACGGACACAGTCAGGGCGCCGACCGAAGGACCTCGCTGGCAGAATCGAAGGGGCTGGATTTCCGTCGGGAGCGTGCCCCGCAGATGCCGAGAGAAGGTCCTTCGGTCGCGCGCAAATTCTTGTGTGGCTTCTTGCCACACGTGGTGCGCTCCCTCAGGAAGTCAACGCCTTCCTTCGGTTGGCGACACCCTCCGGAAGCGGTACGGACCGCCGCAGGGGTCAGGAAAGGGTGACGCTCTCCACGATCTCGCCGTCGCGCACCAGGGCGTATCCGCTCAGCCTGCCGGGCTTGTTGCCGCCGGAGGGGTCGGAGAACGCCCACACCTCGTCGCCGGCGCCGGCCTGGCGCTGCAGCTTTTGCCAGGCCATGCGGCTGCGCAGCCCGGCGCGGTCGCCCAGCGTCTGGTCGTACGAGGTGGGGGCGTTCTCCACCCGCTGCGTCAGCCAGTCCGTCTGAATCTTCATCGTTCAACCACGTCCCAAGAAAGGTTCGGCACGGGGCCACAAGGCTCCGTATCCACAAAACTAACCCCGAACGTCCCCCGGCGATACGGCTTCGAAAGCCGGCCATCAGGAGGGAGATTTGCCGCCGGAACGTGCTCGCCGGCACCTTGCGCCGCATCTGAGCATGGCCCTTGCAGCAGGGGCATCCGTCGGAAGCAGGTTGGCAATCACAGGGACATGGGACGGAGACGATGGCACGCGAGACGGGCACGGTAGAGCGGTTCATGGACGACAAGGGCTTCGGCTTCATCAAGCCTGACTCCGGTGGCAAGGACGTCTTCGTCCATCACTCCGCGATCGGCGGCAGCGGCTTCAAGTCGCTCTCGCAGGGCCAGCGGGTGGAGTTCGACCTGGTGCAGGACCCCAAGGGTCCCCGGGCCGAGAACGTCCAGACCATCAGCGAGTAAGCACCCCCGCCGGCTCCACGGCCGGCCCGCGGTGTCTTGACGCTGTGGATTGCGTGCCGGCCAACGGTGGATGCGTTGGCCGGCCCGTGGTCGTTTTCGTCCTCGGGCGAACCCCCCAAGATTTGGTCTCACACAGAGCAACAGAGATGAAGCTTTTCTCTGTTGCTCTGTTTCTCTGTGTGCCAATTCTTTTGCCGGAGCCGGTACCACGCGCTCAATTCAGCGCAGCAGCTCCAGCAGGCCGGCGGGGAAAAGGGGGATGGCGCCGGTGGCGAGGTCGTCCAGCGACACCCACACCGCCTCGTGCCGCCTGCCGTCCGGGTCGATCCCCTCGAACTCGTCCCGCTCGTACACCCGCGGCTTCACCACGCGCGCGTCGAAGGCGAAGACGATCTCGTGGCCGGGGCGGCCCTCGTAGGTGAACAGGTTCTCCAGCACGCCCAGCGGGCGCACGTCCGCCAGGGTCAGGCCGTACTCCTCCTTCCACTCGCGCACCACGGTCTGCGCCGCGCGCTCCCCGAAGTCGATGTGCCCGCCGATGGCGCGGTAGAAGCGGCTGCCGGCCACCCGGTCGTATCCACGCTCCACCAGCACCCGGCCCGCATGGCGAACGACGGCGACCGCCTTGGCGCGGATCTCCCCGCCCGGGGTCAAGACGCCGGCTTCGGCGCGCCGGCCTGCTCCGGCCGGGCGAAGAAG
>DASQBH010001217.1:0-5578 GCA_035635315.1 Longimicrobium sp. | reverse complement strand
ACCAGCGCGCGCGCGGCGCGGCGCATGGCGTCAAGGTCGCGCACGTCGAAGTCCACCAGGATCTCCGCCTCGTCCAGGTTGGGCGTTACGCACGCCGCCAGGGGGAGCAGCTCGTCCACCACCGTCTGCTCCGCGCTGGCGTGCAGCAGGCGGTCGCCGCTGCTGGCCACCATCACGGGATCCAGGACGTAGTTGGGCAGCGCGTGCTCGCGGATGGAGGCGGCGACGGCGCGAACGAGGTCCGCCGTGGCCAGCATCCCCGTCTTGCACGCCGCCGGCGGCAGGTCCAAGGCGACGGCGGCGATCTGCGCCCGCACCGTGTCGACGGGGATCGGGTGCACGCCGCTGACGCCGCGGGTGTTCTGCACCGTGATCGCCGTGATGGCCGACGTGCCGAAGCAGCCGAACGCGTGAAAGGTCTTGAGGTCCGCCTGGATGCCGGCGCCGCCGCCGGAATCGGACCCGGCGATGGTGAGTGCGATGGGAATGCTCATCGGAAGTGCCGAGTGCCAAGTGCCGAGTGCCAAGTGCCAAGTGCCAAGTGCCAAGTGCCAAGTGCCAAGCGCCGAGTGCCGTGCCGAGTGCCGCGATGCGCTGCGGGAGGCCAATAACCGCGGCTTGAAACGTGGCGCCTGGAGGCGCGCGAAACCAGAAGCGGCGCGGCACCGCAAGGGCACCGCGCCGCATCATCCCCCCTGTCCCCTGTCCCCTTGCCCTAGCGCTTTACCACCGGATGGCCGGCGGGCATCAGGATCTGCCCCAGCGAGGGCGGCTGTGCGGAGAGGCGCCGCAGGAAGGCGGCGTAGCTCTCGTTGTTGCGCGCCAGCGCCCGCGGCGGCTCCGGCAGCGCGCGGATCTGCGCGCGGGTGGCCTGCATGCGCTGCGCCGTGCCCGGGTGCGTGCTGAACCACGAGACGGCCTCGCTGCTGGGCACGCGCTGCTCCTCTTCCCACAGCGCGCTGAACAGGCTGAGCATTCCCCGCGGGTCCACACCGCTCTGCACCAGGTAGTGCACCGCCAGCTGGTCGGCCTCCTGCTCGGCCGCGCGGGAGTTCTGGGCGTTCCACAGCGCGCTCCCCACCTCCAGCGCCTCGGCCTTGAGCATGGGCTCGCGGTCCAGGATGAGCTGGTACATCACCCGCGCCATGGACCGCGTGCGCATCTGCCGCTGCAGGTTCTCGGCGCCGTGCCGCGCGGCCACGTGCCCGATCTCGTGCGCCAGGATCCCCGCCAGCTCCGAGATGTCGCTGGTGCGCTCGATGAGGCCGCGGTTGACGTAGATGTGCCCGCCCGGCAGGGCGAACGCGTTGAGCGCCGGGCTGTCGACGATGTAGAAGTAGTACTGCAGGTCCGGCCGCCCGCTGTGACGGGCGATGAGCCGGCCCAGGTCGTTCACGTACAGGTTCAGCGGAACGTCCTGCACCAGCGGGATCTGGGCGTTGATCTGCGAGGCGATCTGGTTTCCGATCGCGACCTCGCGCGCCTCGTTCACGCACCCGCCCAGGGCCAGCGCAGCCGCGAGCGCCGCGGCTGCGCGCAGGGGCCGGCCGGCGCGCGGCCGGCCCCCGGATGCGAACGTTCCCGGGGTGCTCACCGGCGCCGGTCCGGCGGCGCGGGAAGCGAGGTCACGCGCGCGCGGATGTTCTGGAAGGCGCGCGTGTCCGTGATCAGGTTGCCGCCCTGCGCCCCCGGCGTGGCCGCGATGATGGCCCGCGCGTTCGCCACCCGCTCCTGCGTGGTGGGGTGCGTGCTGAACCACTGCTCCACCCGGCTGGGCTGGCGCTGCTGCAGCGACAGAAGCTCTTCGAAGAAGGTGGCCAGCCCGATGGGGTTGTACCCGGCGCGCACCAGGTACGCCACGCCCACGCGGTCCGCCTCGCGCTCTGCGTCGCGGGTGTAGCCGGCGAACACGGCGGTGCCGCCCACCTGGATCCCCGCCTGCTCCACCCCCGAGGGGGCGCGGCCCAGCAGCACGCCGTACAGGACGTTGAGGCCCAGGTTGGCGTTCTGCGCCCTTTGCAGCTGCTCGATGCTGTGCCGCTCCGCCACGTGGCCGATCTCGTGCGCCAGCACGCCGGCCAGCTCCGACACGTTGTCGGCGCGCTCGATGATGCCGCGGTTGATGTACACGTAGCCGCCCGGAAGGGCGAAGGCGTTGACAACGTCGGAGTTCACCACGTAGAAGTGGTAGCGGATTCCGCGCGGATCGGCGATGGCCGCCAGCTGCGAGCCGATCTGGTTGACGTAGTTGACCGTCGCCTGATCGTTCAGCATGGGCATCTGGCGGTTGATCTGGCGCGAGTAGTCCGCGCCGATCGCTACTTCCTGCTGCGTGCTCACCTGCGGGGCGCACCCCGCGGCGGCGCCGGCCCCGCACAGGCAGGCAACGGCCGCCGTGCGGCGAAACACGCGCCTAAGTGCTTGCGACATATGATTCTCCATTCGGACGGGTGTCGTCTTGGATAGCTGGGGAAAGCAAGGACCGGACCATGTGGGGCCCTGGTGCTGAGCCGCCGCGAAGAGCGCCTGCTGCGGTCGCTGCGCCAGCGCAAAACACGTGAAGCGGAGGGGCTTTTCCTGGTCGAGGGCGTCCGCGCCGTCGAGGACCTGGCCGCCTCCGCCCTCCCCATCCGCTTCGCCCTGGGAGCGTCCACCCTGGGGGACGCCCCCAGGGGACGGGCGCTGCTGGATGTGCTTGCGGCCCAGGGAGTTGCCGTCCACGAGACGACGGAGCGCGAGCTCGCCGCGCTGGCGGATACCGAGACGCCGCAGGGGATCCTGGCCGTCGCGCCGATCCCCTCCGCGGGGCTGGACGGGCTGCGGGTGGAGGCGGAGCCGGCGGTGATCGTGGTGCTGGACGCGGTGCAGGACCCCGGCAACTTCGGCACGCTGGCGCGCACGGCCGAGGCGCTGGGCGCCGTGGGCCTGGTGGCGCTGCCGGGGACGGTGGATCCGTGGAACCCCAAGTCCGTGCGCGCCGCCATGGGCTCCACCTTTCGCCTCCCCGTGGTCCCGGCGGACTGGGAGGCCTTGTCACCCTGGCTATCTTCCCGCGGCTTCGCCACGCTGGCCGCCGCGGCGGGCGGGGAGCCGCTGGGCGAGCCGCGGCCGGCGCGGGCCGCGCTGGTGCTGGGCAACGAGGGGGCGGGGATCTCGCAAGACACGCGGGCGCGGGCGGACCGCGTGGTGGGGATCCCCATCCGCGGGCGGGCGGAGTCGCTGAACGTGGCCGCCGCCGGCGCCATCCTGCTGTACGAACTGCTGCGCTGAGGGGCTTTGGATCGACTCGCGGAGTACCTGGTGATGGCCTACGCCGGCCTGGTGGGCGCGTGCGTGGGCTCGTTTCTCAACGTCTGCGTGTACCGCTGGCCCGCGGACCTGTCCGTGATCCGGCCGCCCTCGCGCTGCGGGTCGTGCGGCACGCCGATCCGGTGGTACGACAACGTGCCGGTGCTGGGGTGGCTGTGGCTGCGGGGCAAGTGCCGCGCGTGCGGCGCCCGGATCTCCATCCAGTACCCGCTGGTGGAGCTGTTCACCGCCGGGCTGTGGGTGATGGCGGCGTGGCGCTTCGGCCTTTCCTGGCAGACGCTGGCGACGGCGCTCTTCTTCACCATCCTGCTGGGGATCGCGCTCTCCGACGCGCGCACCTACATCATCCCCGACCAGTTCACCCTCGGTGGCCTGGTGCTGGGGCTGGCGCTCTCCTTCGCGCCGGGCGGCATTGCGCCGCTGCGGTCTGTGATCGGCGCGGCGGTGGGGTTCGGGCTGCTGTGGCTGGTGGCGGTGGTGGGCGAGTGGGCGTTCAAGAAGCCCGCGATGGGGGGCGGGGACATCAAGATGATGGCGATGGTGGGCGCGTTCCTGGGCCCGCTGGGCGTGCTGCTGACCGTCTTCCTGGGCGCGCTGTTCGGCTCGCTGATCTTCACGCCGATCAGCTACCGCACCGGCAAGCTGGTCCCCTTCGGCATCTTCCTGGCCCTGGGCGCCGCCATCACCGAGCCCTTTGGCCAGGCGATGATCGACTGGTACGTGCGCAGCTTTCTGATGGGGTAGCGTCCGGCCGGAAAAGCGTAGGGTACAGAGGAACAGACAAAAGCCGGAGGAACAGAGACGAACCCGACATTCCTCTGTTCCTCTGGCTGTTGTCTGTTCCTCTGTACCCCCAATCTTTTTCAGGACCTGGTATCAACCCATGGCGGTCGGGGACGGCGATCACTCCCCGAACCGCGCGATCCCGAAGGCCTCCAGGTCCGCGCACCATTCGTCGCGGGAGAGCAGGGCGACCACGCGCTCGCCGGTGAGCGGGGCGAGCAGGATGCCGTTGCGAAAGTGGCCGGTGGCGTAGACCAGGTTGGGTACGTCGGGATCGCGGCCCAGGATGGGAAAGCCGTCCGGCGTTCCGGGGCGCAGGCCGCTCCACGTTTCCGCCAGCGGCGCGTGCTCCAGCGCGGGCGCGGCCTCGGTCGCGCCGTCGATCAGCCGGCGCAGCCCCCACGGCGTCACCGCCTTGCGGTCGCCCGTGCGCTCGGTCGTGGCGCCCACGATCAGCCGGCCGGACGCGCGCGGCACCAGGTAGCAGCGCGGCGTATCCACCACGTGGCGAAAGAGCGGCGGCACCGCCTGCAGCGCCAGCAGCTGCCCGTGGACGGGCTCCACCGGAACCGGTCGCGGCAGCCCCTGCATCCGCCCCGCCCACGCGCCCCCCGCCAGCACCACCGCCCCCGCCGCGATCCGCTCGCCGCTCGCGCACTCCACGCCCGACGCGCGATCCCCCTCGCGCAGCAGGCGGACGGCGTGGGCACCCAGCCGGAGCTCCGCGCCCGCCCGCGCCGCCGCGGACCAGAGCGCGGCCCCCAGGGCACGGTTGTCCACCTGGTGGTCGCCGGGAAAGCGCAGCGCGCCGCGCACCTGCGGCGTGAGCGCCGGCTCCGCCTCGCGCGCCTCCCGCGCCGTCAGCCGCTCCAGCGGGAGCCCCGCCGCGGACTGCCAGCGCCAGCGCGCCTCCAGCTCCTCCTCGTCCTCTTCCCGCAGCGCCGCGTACAGCGTCCCCGCGTCGGAGTAGGAGACGTCGACGCCGGTCTCCTCGCGCAGGGCGGCGGCGTACGCGGGGTACATCGCGCGCGCCCGCACCAGCAGATCCAGAAAGGGGCCGGGCTCGTCGGCCTCGGCCAGCGGGGAGAGCATGCCGGCGGCGGCCCAGCTGGCCTCCATCCCCGGCGTGCCGCGCTCCAGCACCACCACGCGAAGCCCGTCGCGCGCGGCGCGGCGGGCAATGGCGCATCCGATCACTCCCCCGCCGACGATCACCACGTCGGCGGCCTTTTCGCTCCTCGTCATGCGGAAAGTGCCAAGGGCCAAGTGACTAGTGCCAGGTCACGGCCTCGGCGTTCGTGGTCCGGACACTTGGGACTTGGCACTTGAAACTTGGCACTCGTCCCTATTCGTCCGTAAGATACGCCTCGAACAGCCGCACGGCGTGCTCCACGTCGCGCGGGTCCACGGCCTCGAACGGGGAGTGCGAGTAGCGGATGGGCGGCGCCACCAGCAGCGTCTCCATCCCCTGGCGAACCAGGTGCGC
>DASQBH010001216.1:0-6849 GCA_035635315.1 Longimicrobium sp. | reverse complement strand
GATCATGCCTCCGGGGCGCGAGATTGCCGCCGCTGAGGTGCATCCCGAACGATGGCGGACGGAAGACGATGAGCGACGAGAAAGGCGCCGGGCAGCCGCTGGACCTGCTGCTGCGCCTGCTGGACCTGGAGCGGCTGGAGCTGAACCTGTTCCGCGGGCAGAACCGCGACATCGGCTCGGGGCGGGTGTTCGGGGGGCAGGTGCTGGCGCAGGCGCTGGTGGCGGCGGGACGCACGGTGGAGGGGCGGCAGGCGCACTCGCTGCACGGCTACTTCATGCTTCCCGGCGACGTGAGCACGCCCATCGTCTACCAGGTAGACCGCATTCGCGACGGGCGCAGCTTTACCACGCGCCGCGTGCTGGCCATCCAGGAGGGGCGCGAGATCTTTTCCATGCTCTGCTCCTTTCACGTGGAAGAGCAGGGGATCGAGCACGGCGCCGCGCTGCCGGACGTTCCCGCGCCAGAAGACCTGCCGCGCGAGCTGGACCTGGTGCGGGCGATGGCGGAGCGCATCCCCGAGCCCGTGCGCGACGTGTACACGCAGGACCGGCCGATCGACTTCCGTCCGGTTGCGCCGGTGGACCCGTTCGCGCCGCAGGTGCAGCCGCCGGTGAAGCACATGTGGTTCCGCGCAGACGGCACTATGCCCGACGAGCCGATCCTGCACCAGGCGGTGCTGGCGTACGCGTCGGACTACGGGCTGCTGGGCACGGCGCTGCTGCCGCACGGGCTGTCGTTCCTGATGCGCCGCGTGCAGGCCGCCAGCCTGGACCACGCCGTCTGGTTCCACCGCGACTTTCGCGTGGACGACTGGCTCCTCTACAGCACCGACGCTCCCGCCGCCGCCGGCGCCCGCGGCTTTACCCGCGGCTCCATCTTTACCCGCGACGGCGCGATGATCGCCTCCACCGCGCAGGAGGGCCTGCTGCGGCTGGTGGCGAAGAAGCCGGCGGGTGGGGGCGAATGACGGCAGATCGGCAGGGCTCGGCGCGTGCGGCGGGCGCCCCCCTCCCCGGCCCTCCCCCACAAACTGCGTGGGGGAGGGAGAACGGCAGGACGTTTCCGAAGCGCGATCGAATTCTCCCCTCTCCGCGAGGAACGAGCGGGGAGGGGCCGGGGGAGGGGCACCCCGCGGACGCAGTTCGATGCCGTTCGAAGCCGCAATCCCGCGGCGCTGATCGCGGACGCTCCACATCCCGATTGATGCCGTCCAACGGTTGCACGATCGCTTCCGATCCGCTATAATCTCCTGCTCCCCCGGAAACGGGGGAGCCTTGTTTTCATCCTGCTCCGTGCGCACCGGCGCGGGGCCTCATGTCCAAAGGACAGGTGACCTTTGAGGGACTACGAGATCGTGTACATCTTCGCCCCTTCGCTTGAAGAGGCGCAGGTGACCGAGAAGCTCGACCGCTACCACGGGCTGCTTACGGGCGCCAACGGCGGCGAGATCACGGCGACGGACCACTGGGGCCGCCGCCAGCTGGCGTACGAGGTGGAGCGCCAGACCAGCGGGTACTACGTGGTGGAGCATTTCCGTGCGCCCGGCGAGGCGCTGCCCGAGTTCGAGCGCGCGCTCAAGCTGGACGACGACGTCCTGCGCTACCTGGTGGTGGTGAACGAGGGCGACCTGCCCACGACGCCCATTCCGCCGGTCGAGAAGCGCGAAGAAGAGTCCGACGACGAAGGGGAGGGCTGAGCCATGCGCGGAGGAGGACGTAAGACCTGCCCCATGTGCGAGGGCGCGGTCCGGAACGTGGACTACAAGGACGAGAAGACGCTCGGCCGCTTCATCACCGAGCGCGGCAAGATCCTGCCGCGGCGCATCAGCGGCATGTGCGCCCGGCACCAGCGGCAGGTGGGCACCGCCATCAAGCGCGGACGCTACCTTGCCCTGCTGCCGTACATCGCCGGCCACGAGAGCTGAGGAGATAACATCATGCAGGTCATCCTCAGGGACCGTATCGAGAACCTGGGCAACGCCGGCGACGTGGTCGACGTAAAGCCCGGCTACGGCCGCAACTACCTGATCCCCAAGGGGCTGGCGTACGAGGCCTCGCCGGCCAACGTGCGCCGCATGGAGGCCGAGCGCGCCGCGCAGGGCCGCAAGGAAGCGGAGACGCTCAGCGAGGCCCGGCAGCAGGCCGGCGCCATCGAGGGCGTGTCGCTCACCTTCAACGCCCGCGCGGGCCAGGAAGGCAAGCTCTTCGGCTCCATCACCAGCGGCGACATCGCCGACAAGCTGGCGGAGCAGGGGATCCAGATCGACCGCCGCCAGATCGAGCTGGAAGAGCCCATCAAGTCGCTGGGCGTGCACAGCGTCCCCGTGCGCCTGCACTCGCAGGTTCGCCCGGAGATCAAGGTCTGGGTCATCGCCGAGGAGTAGTCCTCCGGCGGTACCGGCACGAACTGCGAGGGGGCGGCTTTCCGGTGCGGAGGCCGCCCCTTCGCGCATTCCGTGGGTGCGTACCGGCACCCGACTTGCCCGCGTGGGCGCCGGGCCGCAACTTGCGGCGCAGGGCGCCCTGCGCGTCACCGCGACGGACTCTTCGGACAGGATCGGATGACTGACACATCGCCCGCGACCGCGCCGGTCAAGGACCTTCCCCAGGAGGTGGCCCGCGCCGTGGAGCTGCTCTTCGACCGCAAGGCCAACGACGTGGTGCTGATGGACCTGCGCAAGATCAGCAGCGCCACCGACTTCTTTCTCATCGCCAGCGGCACCAGCGACACGCACGTGGCCGCCATCGCCGACCACGTGGTCGACGAGCTCAAGCAGACGGGCACGCGGCCGCTGAACGTGGAGGGCCAGCGCGGCGGGCGGTGGATCCTGGTGGACTACTTCAGCTTCGTCGTCCACGTCTTTCACCCCGCGGCGCGCGAGTTCTACCAGCTGGAGCGGCTGTGGGGCGACGCGCCCATCCACAAGATGGCGCCGCAGATCGCGTAGTTTCGGTCCGACGGCTGATGTAGCCGACGGCTTCGGGGAAACTGCGAACTGCGGATGTGGGCGTGCCCCTCCACTGCGCTCCGGGTCGGGCTGCGCGCGCCGTAGGCAACGATACGACTGTTGCCAACGGCGCCGAGCCCCCGGCGCTCACCACCCTCGACGCGTTTCCTCCGCGTTCGTGCATCCGCGCCGTGTTCTCGGCCCTGCGGGCGCGCATCCCTCACGCGAACACATCGCGTCCGATCTTCGGAACTGCCTGGCCGGCTTCGAGTTCGGCGGTTGAAACCGCGGCTGGAACGTCACGAAATCCGCCTGCGCGGATTGTGGCCGACGGTGCGGAGGCGCGACGACGAACGACGAGAATGCCGACGGTGGATCGGTGTCGAAGCACCTAACCCTGACATACATCAACCTCCCCCAGGGGTTTTTGGGGGAGGTGCGAGCCTAAGCGAGCGGAGGGGGCGGACTCCGGAGCCTGCCGAAGCGCTCGGAAGCCGGCGGTTCGGTCAACCTCCCCCAGGGGTTTTGGGGGAGGTGCGAGCCTGGGCGAGCGGAGGGGGCGCGGCGGACGCAGCCCGGAATCCGCCGACGATCCGGGAGTGTCGTTCTTCCCAAACGCTTGCTTGTCAACAACTCCGCCGTTTACTTTCCGCTCTGCAATCGGTCACGGGACCATCCCGCGCCACGGCGCGCCTCCGCCCGGAACAGCACTCAGAGCCCATGACGCATTCGCAGCCGCACGCCGGCGAACCGGGACGCGCTCCGTCCCCCACGTTCTTCGACCCGTCGTTCGAGCGACTTCCCGCCCCCGTGGCGGGCGAGACGGCGGCGCCGGGGCCCGTGCTGCTGCTCTTTGACCGCGCGGCCGACCGCGACTGGGCCGCCGATGCCGCCGTAAGCCTAGCCACCGGCTGGCACGCCGCCGGGCGCCGCACCGTGCTGGCGGACCTGTGCCTGGAGGACCCGTTCCTCAACGACCGCATCGGCATGCCCAACCAGGACGGCGTGGTTGACATCTTCCTGTACGGCGCGTCGCTGGCCCGCAGCGCGCGGGCGGTCCCGGGGCGCGGCTTCTACCTCATCTCCAGCGGCACCTACACGCCCGACCCCGGCGCCGTCCTGCGCAACCCGCGCTGGGACAAGATCGTGGCTGGCTTTCGCGACAACAACGCGGCCCTCCTTCTCTTCGCCCCGTCCGACGCGCCCGAGCTGCCGTCGCTGCGCCGCCTCGTAAGCGAGGTCATCCTGCTGGGCGGGGCGGACGGCGCCAGCCCGCTGCCGGCGGAGCTGGCGGACCATCTCACCGTGCGCGCCTGGCTCACGCCGCCGCGCCGCGAGGCCGCCGCCGCGCCCGCCGCGCGTCCGTCGTCGCCGGCCGACCGCTTTCCCGAGCCGGAGCCCGTCGCGCCCTGGAACGCGCCGCCTGGCACCCGCGCCGAGCTGGCCGGCGTGAGTGACGCGGCCATCCCCACCGCGCCGGTGGCGGGTGCGGCCGGTGCGCAGACGGTCGCGTCCCAGGCCATCCCCGTCCCGGACCCGGAGTGGATCGACGCGGAGGAGCCGAAGAAGCGCAAGCGCGCCGTGTCGCCGCTCCTCCTGCTCCTCCTCCTGGTGGCGCTCTTGGCCGCGCTGGTGTTCCTGGGGCCGCAGTACATCCCCGGGTTTCCCAACCTGATCGGCGCGCCCACCCGGGCGGCGGAGCCGGAGCCGGAGAAGGCCGTCCGCATCGCCGCGCCGGAGAAGGCGGTGCCGGTGGCCGCCGCGGGGGCCGTCCTGCCGTACTCCGTGCAGGTGCGCAACTTCCAGAGCTGGGACGACGCGGCCAAGTTTTCCGGCGAGGTTGCGCGGCGCTTTTCCGAGGCGCAGTTCTTCATCGTCCCCGAGGTCAACCAGGGGATCACCTACTGGAAGGTGATGGCGGGGATGGCGGGCGACACGGCCGCCGTCACCGCGCTGCGCGAGCGGCTGCTGGCGGAGGACGTGATCGACGAAGAGGCCGCGGGAGGCCGCTACGCCCTCATCGACCACCGCCCGCTGGCGTACGAGCTGGGCGAGTACCCCACCGCCCAGCAGGCGCGCGCCCGCGCCGATTCGCTCACCGGCCGCGCCATTCCCGCCTACGTGGCGCCCGTGCCGTACACCGACGGCAGCGAGCGCTGGAAGGTGTACGGCGGCGCCTACCGCGACAGCGCCAGCGCGGCCCCGATGGAAAAGATCCTGACCGGCGCCAGCATCCAGCCCCGGCTGGTGGAGCGCTCCGGCAGGCCCCCCGCATCCCCCAAATGAAGCTTCGCTCCCTCCAGCTGCACGGCTTCAAGTCCTTCGCTGACAAGACGGTGCTGGAGCTTCGCGACGGCGTAACCGCCATCGTGGGCTCCAACGGCTGCGGCAAGTCCAACACCGCCGACGCCGTGCGCTGGGTGCTCGGCGAAACCCGCGCGGGCGCCCTCCGCTCCGCCAAGATGGAAGAGGTCATCTTCCAGGGCACCATCCGCCGCCGCCCCCTGAACTACGCGGAGGTCACGCTCGTCTTCGGCAACGAGGACGGCGCCGTCCCCATCCCGCAGACCGAGATCGAGATCGCCCGCAAGGTCTTTCGCGAGGGCGGCAGCGAGTACTTCCTCAATCGCCAGTCGTGCCGCCTGCGCGACATCAACGACCTGCTGCGCGATACGGGGCTCGGCAGCGACGCGTACTCGATCATCGAGGCGGGGATGATCGACGCCATCCTCAGCGAGCGGCCGGACGAGCGGCGCGCCATGTTCGAGGAGGCCGCCGGCATCGGCCGCTACAAGGATCGCCGCAAGGCCGCACAGCGCCGGCTGGAGGCGGCGGAGGTCGACCTCTCGCGCCTCAACGATCTGGTCGCGGAGGTGGAATCCAAGGTCAAGGCGCTGGCCCGGCAGAAGCGCCGCGCCCAGCGCCACGCGGAGCTGCAGGCGCGGCGGCTGGACCTGGAGATGGCGCTCGCCACGGCGGACGCGGACGCGCTGACGGCTGCGCTGGCCGAGGGGACGCGGCGGCTGGAGGCGCTGGAGCGCGAGGGCCGCGACGCCGCCACGGAGCGCGCCACGGCGGAGGCCACGCTGGAGGAGCGGCGGCTGGAGGCCTCGGAGGTCGCACGGCAGCGGACCGTCGTCGCCGGTCGTCTGGAGGAGGTGCGGAAGCGGCTGGACACGCGCGAGCGCGAGATCCTGCTGGCGGACGAGCGCCGCACGCACGCGGAGATGCGCATCGCCCAGCTGGTGCGCGAGCGCGGCGAGCTGGCGGAGCGCGCGGAGCGGCTGGCGGCGGACGCCACGCGGCTGGAGGGCGAGGTGGCCAACGCGTCCGCGCGGCTGGAGGGCGTCCGCGAGCGGCTGGAAGGGCGGCTGGAGGAGAACGAGGCCCTGCGCGCCACCCTGGCCTCGCACCGCCAGGCGACGGACGCCGCCGCGGCCAGGGCGCGCGACCTGGCCCGCGAGATCGCCGCGGCGGAGGGCGAGCGCACCGCCGCCGAGCGCCGCCGCGACGAGGCCGCCGAGCGCATCACCCGGCTGGCGGAGCAGGAGGCACAACTCGCGGGCGACCTGGCGATGCTGGACCAGCAGACGGAGCTGTGGTCCGGCCAGGGCGACGCGCTGCGCGACCGGCTGGACGCCGCCATCGACGCCGCCGAGCGGGCGCGCGAGGAGATCCGCGTGCACCGCGGCCGCGAGTCAGCCCTCCGCGACCAGCTGCGCGCCGCGGAGGACCGGCTGTCGCGGCTGACGGCGCAGGTGTCCGCCCGCGAGGCGCTGGAGCGCAGCTACGAGGGCTTCAGCCCCGCCGTCAGCGCCATCATGGCCGCCCGCGAGCGCTTTCGCGGCGTCCGCGCGCCCCTGGCCGACTTCGTACGCGCCACCACGGCGGACGCGGTGAC
>DASQBH010001215.1:0-3610 GCA_035635315.1 Longimicrobium sp. | reverse complement strand
GCCCTGGTCGTCCGCGGCGCTGGGGCGGATGGTGGAGGCGTACGGGCGCATGGGGTACCGCGAGGAAGAGGCGGCCGCCCGCGCCCGGCTGCTGCGCGACTACCCGCAGAGCGCCGAGGCCCGCAACCTGGCAGCCGCCCCGGCCGATTCGGCAGGGCGCTGACGGCGCGGTCCGTGCGGCTGGGAATCTTCGGCGGCACCTTCGACCCTCCGCACCTGGGACACCTGGTCGCGGCCTCCGAGGCCTGCGACGTGCTGCGGCTGGACCGGCTGCTGTGGATCCCCGCCGCCGTGCACCCGCTCAAGGGCGGACGGGTGCGCACGCCGGCCCCGCTGCGGCTGGAGATGGTGCGCGCGGCCGTCGCGGGCGATCCGCGCTTCGAGGCCGACGACCTGGAGCTGCGCCGCGAAGGGCCTTCGTACACCGTCGACACGCTGCGCCAGGCGCGGGCCCGGCACCCGGGGGCGGAGATCTTCTTTCTCACCGGCGCCGACAACCTGGCCGACCTGCCACGCTGGCGTGAGCCGGACGAGATCGCGCGCATCTCCACCCTGGTGGTGGTGTCGCGCGAGGGCGAGACGCTTCCGGACGACCCTCCGTACCCCGCGGTGCACGTGCCGGTGACGCGGGTGGACGTGTCGTCCACCCTGGTCCGAAGCCGCGCGGCGGAGGGCCGGACCTTACGATATCTGGTTCCCGACGCCGTGCGCGCCGTCATCGAGCGCGAGCGGCTGTACCGGGAGCCTTCCCCGTTGGACAGGATTCGATAGCGAGATGCTGAAGTCCCTCGTCAAGGCCGTGTTCGGCACGCGCCACCAGCGCGAGCTCAAGCGGCTGCAGCCCATCGTCGACGAGATCAACCGCCAGTTCGAGCGCCTGAAGGGCGTTTCCGACGACGAGCTGAAGGGGCAGACCGAGAAGTTCCGCGCCGCCATCCGCGAGGCTACCGCCGAGGCCGAGGCCGAGCTGGCCGAGCTGCGCGCCCGGCGCCGCGTCAGCGAGGACGCGGCCGAGCGCGAAGGGCTGTCGCAGCAGATGGGCGCCGCCGAGCGGCGGCTCAAGGCCGAGCTGGAGGGGGTGCTGGACCAGATCCTTCCCGAGGCGTTCGCCACCGTCAAGGCCGCCGCCCACCGGCTGATGGGCACCGAGGTGCAGGTCACGGGGCAGACGCTGACCTGGGACATGGTGCACTACGACGTGCAGCTCATCGGCGGCATCACGCTGCACCAGGGCAAGGTGGCCGAGATGGCCACGGGCGAGGGCAAGACGCTCGTGGCCACCCTGCCGCTGTACCTGAACGCGCTGGCCGGGCGGGGCGCGCACCTGGTGACGGTGAACTCGTACCTGGCGCAGCGCGACAGCGAGTGGATGGGGCACCTGTACCGGTACCTGGGGCTCACCGTGGGGTGCATCGACCTGCACGAGCCCAACACCGCCGAGCGCCGCGAGGCGTACGGGGCCGACATCACCTACGGCACCAACAACGAGTTCGGCTTCGACTACCTGCGCGACAACATGGTGCACCAGCTGGAGCACCGGGTGCAGCGCAGGCACCACTACGCCATCGTCGACGAGGTGGACAGCGTCCTCATCGACGAGGCGCGCACCCCGCTCATCATCTCCGGCCCGGTGGGGACGGAGACCAACGCCGCCTACGCCCGCTACAACCCCGCCGTGGCCGACCTGGCCCGGCGGCAGACGCGCATCACCAACGACCTCATCGCGCAGGCGGAAAAGGACCTGGAGGGGGGCGACAGCTACGCCGCGGGCGAAAAGCTGTTCCTGGCGCGCCGCGGCAGCCCGCGCAACAAGCGGCTGCACAAGATGCTGGCCGACGACCCCGGGCTGGTGCGGGTGATCAGCAAGGTCGAGCGCGACTACATGATGGAGAAGAAGGTCCACGAGCTGGAGGAGAACCTCCTGTACTCGATGGACGAGAAGGGGCACACCATCCACCTGACGGACCAGGGGCTGGACGTGCTGGCCCCCGACGACCACGAGGCCTTCATCGTCCCCGACATCTCCGAGGCGGTGCACCGGGTGGAGGAGGACGACTCGCTGGGGCTGGACGAAAAGCGCGAGCGCAAGGAGGGGCTGGAGCGCGAGTACGCGGAAAAGAGCGAGAAGATCCACGTCATCCACCAGCTGCTCAAGGCGTACACGCTCTTCAACAAGGACGAGCAGTACGTCATCCAGAACGGCGAGGTGATGATCGTGGACGAGTTCACCGGCCGCATGATGCCCGGCCGGCGCTGGTCCGACGGCCTGCACCAGGCGGTCGAGGCCAAGGAGGGGGTGGCGGTCAAGGCCGAGACGCAGACGCTGGCCACCATCACCATCCAGAACTACTTCCGCATGTACGACAAGCTCGGCGGCATGACGGGCACCGCCGAGACCGAAGAGGGCGAGTTCCACCAGATCTATACGCTGGACGTGATGGTGATCCCCACCAACCGCCCCATCCAGCGCGCGGACCGGCACGACCTGGTCTACAAGACCAAGCGCGAGAAGCTGAACGCCATCGTCGAGGAGGTGCGGCGCCTGCACCTGATGGAGCTCCCCGTCCTCGTCGGCACGGTGAGCGTGGACGTGTCGGAGACGCTGTCGCGCATGCTCAAGCGCGCGGGCGTGCCGCACGAGGTGCTGAACGCCAAGCAGCACCGGCGCGAGGCCGAGATCGTCCGGCTGGCGGGCCAGCCCGGGGCGGTCACCATCGCCACCAACATGGCCGGCCGCGGCACCGACATCAAGCTGGGCGCCGGGGTCACCGAGCCGCGCACCATCGCCTGGGCAAAGGGGCGCGGGCTGGACCTCAAGGCGCTCTCCACCTCGCCCGACCCCGAGGCGGTGGTGGACCTGACCACGCAGCCCGACAGCTACGTCATCGAGACGGGCGGCCTGCACATCATCGGCTCCGAGCGGCACGAGTCGCGGCGCATCGACCGGCAGCTGCGCGGCCGCGCCGGCCGGCAGGGCGACCCGGGCGCGTCGCAGTTCTTCCTGTCGCTGGAAGACGACCTGATGCGCCTGTTCGGCTCGGACCGCATCGCGGCCATCATGGACCGCCTGGGCGCCGAGGAGGGCGAGGTGATCACGCACCCGTGGATCACCAACTCCATCGGCGGCGCGCAAAAGCGCGTGGAGATGCAGAACTTCGAGGCGCGCAAGCGGCTGCTGGACTACGACGACGTCATGAACCAGCAGCGCGAGGTCATCTACGACCTGCGCACCTTCGCGCTCGAGGGCGGCGAGGAGCTCAAGGGCGAGGTGTGGGAGATGATCGAGCGGGCGCTCCCCGCCGTGCTGGAGGAGTACGCGTCCACGGGGTCGGCCGCGGAGGAGTGGGACCTGGCGGGGCTGCGGCAGCGGCTGCTGCTGGACTTCTTCATCAGCGCGGACCGGCTGCCCACGGAGGGCGGGCTGGGGGGCGACACCTTCACGTCGCGCGAGGCGCTGGAAGACTACGTCGTGGAGCGGGCCCGCGAGCAGTACCACGACAAGCTGGACCGCTTCGGCGACGCGGCGGACGCGGTGCTGCGCTTCGTGGTGCTCTCCACCATCGACGAGAAGTGGAAGGACCACCTCTACGACCTGGACCACCTGAAAGCT
>DASQBH010001214.1:0-5143 GCA_035635315.1 Longimicrobium sp. | reverse complement strand
CCACGGCGCTGTTCGGGGCGAAGGTCGTTGAAGGCGCGGACGGCCTGCTGGACGCGCAGCCAGTCCTGGGCAAGGGCGGCGGCCTTGCCCAGGTGGGTGAGTGCGGCAGGGACGTGGGGAGCGGCGCCGGGACGCTCCCTGAGGGCCCAGGCTTCCTTCCAGCTCATCTCGTAGGTGCGCGCGTCGCCCAGGGCGGCGCTGGCGTGGGCCAGCATGGCGTGGCACACCATGCGGATCCCCGCGTCGGTAAAGTGGGTTAGCTGCCGCCGCAGTGCGGGGACGGCGCGGTCCCACTCGCCGCGGCGCATCATCAGGTGCGTCATGTCGTGCAGCAGGTCGGGGGCGCGGGGGTGGGCGCGGCCGTACGCCCGCTGCGCCAGGTGCGCGAACCGCTCCGCCGCGTCCAGGTCGTCGCCGGCGGCCATGCGCACGCGCATCAGCCCGTGCATGGCCTCGGCGCGCACCTGGCGCAGCTGCTGCCGGCGGGCCACGCGCGCCGCGTACAGGTAAAAGCGCTCCGAGGCCTGCAGCCGCTCGCTGCGCAGGTAGATCTCGCCCAGGGCCACGCAGGCACCCCCGTAGCTCTCCCAGTCCTTGGCGCGGCGCGCCAGCCCGATGGACCGCCGCAGCCAGGTCTCCGCCCGCTCCGGCCGCCCCCACTCCAGCGCCAGCCGCCCCACCAGCACCGCGGGCGCCGGGTCCTCCGGGCTGGCCAGCGCCGCCGCCTGCGCGAACGAGACCGCCGTCCCCATCCCGCCCTTTGCGCGCGCCCAGCGCGAGACCTCCAGGCACATCAGGGTGACCACCGCCGCGCTGGCCTGCGCGGAGTGCGAGACCACCGTGGCCAGCGTGCTCAGCGCCAGGTCCAGCGCGGGCTCCAGCCGCGTCTGCGCCGTGTACTCGCGGCGGCGGGCCTCGGCGTTGGGGGAAAAGAGCGCCGTCCGCCGCTCCTCGGGGGTGGCCGCCCACAGCGACACGTCGCGCAGCGCCGTCCACAGCACCAGCGACAGCTCCGCGGGGAACTCGTCCAGCACGTGCACCCCCTCCAGCGTCTCCCCGGGCTCGCGGGTCACGGCCGGCGGCAGGCACCAGGGACGGTGCGTTCCCCGCTTTGCGCCGGCGCCACGCCGTGCATTCCGTCCCTTCTTCGAAGGCTGATCCGAAGGCTCCATTGTACGCCGCTCCTTGATCCGTGCGCCTTTTCCCGGCCGAAATGCACAACGTGAACGGCCAAGGTGCCCGCCGCCCCCGGAACGGAAAAGTCTTGAGGAGCGGCGTGTTCCGTGTGTGTGCCTCAGCGCGGCGGGGGAGCCTCCCTCCGCCGTGTCCCGATGGATCGTCGCCTTGCCTGCGGATTTCCTGCTACTGCGCTGATACTCGCGTGTGACGTTGGGATGACGGGCACGCGACCGGGGTACCCATCTGCCTCTCTCTGGCCGCGTCCCGAATGCGCCAAGTGTTCGCCCGGTGGCGAGTTTGTGCTGCAGGAGTGGTGATTGGCCGCGTGGAGTGGCGGGAGGGGTGTGTAACAATGTACAATATAAACAGCCGGGCGGTTGCCCGGCTCACACGTCCATCCCACTACCAGACGGGTCCCCATGATGAGCCATCGCATTCTCTCCGCCGCGCTTCTGCTGTGCACCCTGGCCGCCTGCGGCGACCTCCCCACCCACGGCGACACTCAGGCCCAGCCCGCCGGCCCCGCCTATGACGATGGGTACACCATCGGATCGGGGAACAGCGCAACCGCTTCGAGCGGATATACGATCGGCTCCGGTAGCGTCGCGGCGGACGGTGGCGGGTTCACGATCGGCTCCGGGAACGCCGGCACCCAAGATGGAGGGTATGGGATCGGCTCTGGAAACACCGCGACGAACACACTCTCCGGCGACAGCACCGGGCGGGGCGGTTACGGCATTGGCTCCGGGAATTGATCATCAGACACTTCCAAGCCGTTCTCGTCCGGACTGGCGCTTCCGCTTCCAGGTGACGCCGCGCCACGACGTGAGCCCCCCCGCCATATCTCTGGCTACTTGAAGCACGGAGACGATGAGCCGTTCATCGACCGGTGGCGGGGGGGTCGGCGGCAGTTGCGCACGAGCGGCCGCCAATACACAGCGGGCGTTGTCGATCGCTTCGCTCTGCGTTCGACTTGAAGCGATGTCCAGGCTCCGTGAGGCGTACTGTTCCGCCTCACGCCAGAGCGCGAGTGACTGAGCGCCCCATGCAAGGTTGTCGAACGCTGCTGCCCCGTGAAGATCGAACAGACCTACCAGCCTGAGTACGTTGTCTGTCGCGCGTTCGTATCCCGCGGCATCACCGATGCCTGCAGCGGCCCGTGCGAGGGTGCTCCATGCGATCACCTGGTCGCGCGGGATGAGCTTTGGTACTGTAACCTTCAAGAGTGGTAGTGCGGCCGCGTATGCATGCATCCGCACCAGTAGCAACGCTAGATCGTGAGCCAGTGCAGGGAGACTGGCATGATGCCGGGGATACCAATCCAGTGCTTGTCGTGCATGGCGAAGCGCTTCCTCGAACGCGCCTTGTTCGGTTGCGAGTACGAGCAGATCGTGCCGGGTCTGCGCCGCGAGCCACTTTTCTCCGGATAGGCTGCGTGCAGCCCGCGCGGCCGTGTAGTAGTGCGCCCGAGCCGCCGAGGGATCGCCGAGCGCCTTCTTTACCTGTCCCAGTCCCAAATGCGCGCGGACGTAGGTGCGCCACTTCCGGCGGACGCGCGCCAGCGTCATCGCGCGCTCGTAGTAGAGCGCCGCCCGCGCCACCTCGCTCGAGATCCGGTTGACGCGTCCGGCGGCCAGCGCGCGCCGGCCGCTCTCGGGCACCAGGGCGGCGGCGGCTTCGGCGCACTGGATGGCGGGCTCGCTGGCGCCGCGTTCCAGGGCCCAGTCGCTGATACGCAGCAGGGCGTCGGCCGCCTCCGTGCGCGCGCCGATGCCGTGCAGGTAGTCGGCGACGGTCCGCAGCGCGTCATCCAGCTCCGGCACGCAGCCAAAGGCCGCGTGAAAGCGGTCCAGCCACGCACCGCGGCCCGACGCTTCGCCGTCGTCCTCGCCGCGCACGCGCCACACGGCGTACCACACGGCCCAGGCAAAGTCGTCGCCCGCGTCGCGCAGGGCGGGAAGGACGGCCAGCGACGGGCGCGGGTCCGGCGCCCGCGGAACCAGCCGCGGGTGTATTCCTCTCAGACGATTCGTCATTCGGCAGGAAGGGCAGAGCAGAATAAACGGATCTTACACACGCTGAACATTAGGCCGCCAATCCGTTAGGCGCCATAGTGTGTCAACTCCGCACATGCTTTTCTCTTGTCGCGGACGGGGTTCAGGCGCCGATTTCTCGTGGCCTTGGCCGGGTGGTGAACGCGCCAGGCGATGGTTTCGTGGCGCGCTTCCATACGCGGATGACGCCGGCCGCGGATCTGACCAGGCCCCTGGCTGCGGACGCGCAGGCGCCTGGAGCGCCGCACACGCCCGGGCCGCCGGGTCCGCGCAGGCGGACTTTGTGTAGTTGTTGCCGCGAAGCCGCGAATTCATTCGCCCGGCGAGCGGACGCAGCGGGTTGCCAGCCCTGATGCCCGCCTCTCCGATCGAGCGTGGCCAGACCTGTGCGTACCCCGCGGAACCGCCGATGCGCGTCCGGACCCGGCCGCCCCGGCCTCCCGCCCCCGGTGTTCCGCCGGTTCGCATCTTGCCACAGAGAAGGGTTCTGCCGGCACCCGCCGGCGTGGGACAAGATGCACGGGCGACCGGACATGGCTCAGGGACTCGAAAGCCTGCTCACCGGCCACACGCTGGTGAAGCGGTACCAGATCGAAGAGGTGATCGGCCGGGGCGGCTTTGCCGTGGTGTACCGCGCCATGGACACGCGCCTGGGCCGGCCCGTGGCCGTAAAGGTCATCACCCTCACCGCCACGGACCCGGAGCACCGCGAGACGCTGCGCCAGCGGCTGCACAAGGAGGCGCAGGCCGCCGCCAGCCTGCCGCACCACCCCAACCTGGTCACCGTGCACGACGTGGGCACCGACCCGGAGCTGGGGCTGGACTTTCTGGTGATGGAGATGCTGCGCGGCGAAAACCTGTCGCAGTCGCTCTCCCGCAACGGAAAGCCGCCGCTGGACCGCGCCCTGTGCATCCTGCGCGACACCGCGCAGGGGCTGGCCGTGGGGCACCGCGCCGGCCTCATCCACCGCGACGTAAAGCCGGGCAACATCTTCCTTGCCGAGGGCATCGAGGGGAACGACGACGACGTGCGCGTGTGCCTGCTGGACTACGGCATCGCGCAAGCCATCGAAGACGACCAGACCGTCACCCGGGGGATGGGCGCCAACCCGCTGTCGCCCGCGTTCGCCTCGCCCGAGCAGGTGCGCGGCGACCGCAACCTCACGGCGGCCACCGACGTCTTCAGCCTGGGCGTGGTGGGATACCAGCTGCTGACGGGCGAGCGGCCGTTCACCAGCGAGCCGGGGCAGCTCCCCACCGGGTGGACCGTCCGCCAGCCGATCCGCAAGCTGAACCCCGAGGTTCCGCCGCAGGTGGAGCAGGTGGTGATGAAGGCGATGTCGGTGGAGCCGGGCGACCGCTACCCCGACGCCGACCACTTTGGCCAGGCCCTGGCCGCCGCCACGCACCAGCCGCTGCAGAGCCGGGTGCACGCCGCCCTGGCGCACGTGGCCGTCCCCCCGCCCGTGATCGACGCGGAAGAGGACGACGGCACCGTCATCGCGCCCGCCCCGGCCGCTCGCCACGTCGTGCCGCCGCGGGACGACGACGAGGGGACGATGATCGCCCCCGCGCCGGCCGCGCCCGCGCACCCGCGTCCGCCGGCGCACGTGAGCACGCGGGCGCACACCGTGCCCTCCGCGTCCGCCGCGCGCCCGAAGCGCCGGTGGCCGGTGGTGCTGGTGGTGGCGCTGCTGCTGGTGGCCGCCGCCGCGTGGGCCGCGCTCTCGGGTGGTGGAGGCGCGCGCGAGGACGCCGGCGTGCGCGCCGTGCTCCCCGACGACGAGTCCGGCAGCGCGCCGTCCACCGGCGAAGACGGCGTCGTGGCCGCGCCGCCGGCCGCGCCCGACGCGCCGGTGAGCCGCGAGGGCTTCGGCCTGGGCGGCGAGGATGAGCAGACGGGCGGCACC
>DASQBH010001213.1:0-3276 GCA_035635315.1 Longimicrobium sp. | reverse complement strand
GGTCACCAGCGCTAGCACGCCCGCCAGCGCGGCCCAGTACGCCATGTAGAGCGCGAACGTCCCGGCGCCCAGAAACCCGTTCATCTCCGAGTAGGCCACCCGGGGCGGGTTGGCGAAGCGCAGCAGCCCGTGCCGCAGGCGAAAGGACTCGGGCTGCAGCATCATCATCCCCGGACCCAGCGCGACCAGGATGCCCAGGTAGCGGTTGGGGCTGAGCGTCTGCACCAGCACCGCCACCACGGCGAAGATGGCCAGCGGCAGGCCGGTGAACCAGAAGATGGAGAGATAGAGCCCCGGCTGCAGCCGGGTGTAGCCCATGCTCAGCTGGTAGCCCACCGCGACCAGGATGCCGGCCGCCGCCATGAGCCACGCCAGCAGGACCAGGGCGCCCGCCTTGGCCATGTAGAACGCTCCGCTGGGCGCGGGGGTGGCATCCACGATCTCGTCCGCCCGCACCAGCCGCTCGCGCCAGACCACCTCGGCCGCGAAATAGGCGATCATCAGGGTCGCCATGAAGGCCAGCGGCATCTCCAGGGCCTCCAGCATGGTCCCGGTGGTGGGGTACAGGCGGGTCCGATACTCCTTGACCGGCCCGTCCACCACGCTGATGGCGGCCACGGAGACCCAGAGAACCAGGAGCGCCAGGAACGGCTTGCTGGCGGCCGTACCGCGGAATTCCACCCCCATGGCGGCGCGCACCGCGGCCCACCGGCCGGCGGCGCTTTCCGGCGCGACGGGTGCCGGGCGGTACCGCCGGCCCGGTGCCGGGCTCGCTTCCTCCGTCGTCCGCGCGGGCGGCGCGCTCCCGGCCAGCCGGAAGGAGAAGAGTCGATAGGTGACGACGAGGATGGCGGCCGCCAGCGCCACCACCAGCAGCCGGTTGGCCAGGAAGTACCCCTGCAGTTCCACCACCTGGGTGTTCCGCTGCGCGGGCGTCCAGTACCAGGCCTGCTGAAAGAAGGCGGAGATGCCGAACGGGTCGATGAGCGCCGCGCGGGCGAGCGTCTCCGGCGACGTGGGTTCCGCGAACTGCATCAGCGGCGAGTCGATGAGCGTCGCGATCACCATGTACCCCATGTACAGGAACACCCCGCCCACGTAGCTGGCCAGCACGCTCCGCGAGAGCACGGCCACGGCAAAGACCACCGCGCCGGCGAAGAGCAGGTTGGGGAGCGCCATGACGCCCAGGGCCCACAGGTAGGCCCCGGGGCTGGTGGGCCCCAGCCGGGCGGGATCGATCTCCGCGAACAGCGGCGCGGCGAGCAGTCCCACCATCGCGAAGCAGAAGACCGTCACCGTGGCCGCCAGGGCCCCCGCGAACCGTGCCGCCAGGTAGCGGAACTTGCCGATGGAGGTGGCATAGACGATCTCCTTCATCCCGTGCTCGGCGTCGCGGCTGACCGCGTTCGCGCAGAACACGGTCAGCACGAAGATGCTCAGCAGCGAGAGCAGCCCCACCGACTGCATGACGGTGAAGGGCGAGTTGAGGTGGGTTCCCTGCGCGCCGTAGCCCACGACGGGGAGCACCCAGCCCAGGCCCAGGGCCAGGGGCACCCCGATCCGGAAGGCGGCCTGCCGGACGTGGAAGCCCCACTCGAAGCGGATCAGCTCAGGCAGCATGGCTCGCCTCCGCCGTGGCCAGGGGCGCTTGCAGGATGGAGAAGTACACGTCCTCCAGGCCGGGCTCCACCGGCACCCATCCCGGCTCGGGAGGGCCGTCGTGCAGCACGTGCAGGCGTGTGCGGCCCTCGAACAGCTGGGTGGAGATGACGTGGAACCGCTTGCGATACCCGTCCACCTCCCCCTTGTCGACGGTCTTGCGCCAGACGCGCCCCTCCAGCTCGGCGACCAGCGTGGCCGGGGCGCCCGAGCGCAGCACCTCGCCGCCGGCAAGGATGGCCATCCGCGGGCAGAGCTGCCGGACGTCCTCCACGATGTGGGTGGAGAGGATGACGACGATGTTCTCGCCGACCTCGCTCAGGAGGTTGTGGAAGCGGTTGCGCTCCTCCGGGTCCAGCCCGGCGGTCGGCTCGTCGACGATGATGAGCCTGGGGTCGCCCAGGAGCGCCTGGGCAATGCCGAAGCGCTGCCGCATCCCCCCGGAAAAGCCGCTCACGGCCTTCTTGCGGTGCGCCCACAGGTTGGTCTGCTCCAGGAGCGTATCCACCTGCTCCCGGCGCGCCTTGCGGTTCGTCAGCCCCTTCAGCACCGCCAGGTGGTCCAGCAGCTGGTGGGCGGAGACGCCGGGATACACGCCGAAGTCCTGCGGCAGATATCCCAGCTGGCGCCTGTGCCGCTCGGGCTCGCCGACGACGTCCAGCCCGTCGAAGGTGATCGTGCCGCTGTCCGGCGCCTGCAGCGTCGCCAGGGTGCGCATCAGCGTGGACTTGCCGGCGCCGTTGGGGCCCAGCAGCCCGAACAGTCCGCGGCCGATCGTCAGGCTCACGCCCTGGAGGGCACGCACGCCGTTGGGGTAGGTCTTGGAAAGGCTGGTGATGCTGAGCATCGGGATCTCTGGTAGGGACGGCGAGGGCCGCCGCTTGGGTTCGACAGGGTTTGGCCTCGCGGCGCGCGAGCGAGAGCGACCGGCGCCCGGCTGCTTCCCGTGCCGGGTTTCCGCTCACGGTTGAAACATGCAACCCGCCGCGGACCTTCCGGTGGGCGTCGTGTCAGGGAGTTGTGAGAGTTTTGTGGAGGGGGTTTTCCCGCAGACGGCGGCAGGCGTAATTACAGCACGAGCGCTGTCCTCCCACTCCCATCTTCTTGCCCGCGTGAAGCAATCGATCCGACACTGGCGAGAGACGGCGCTGCTCGTCCCGATCATCTTCCTGGCGGGCGCATTCCTGCTGGCCGGGGTGCTCGGCCTTCAGGCACTGCGGGCTGACGATGCGCAGCGTGACGCGACGGAGCGTGCACTGAAGGACTACGCAGCCGTCGCGGCGTGGGAGTTCTCGCGCCGCGTGGAAGACGAGGTCCGCCGCGCCGCCGGCTCCATCCTTTCGCTCGCCGCCGGCCCGCGGGGCTCGGCGCCGGACCTCGCGAGTCTGCTGGACCCGGCCGCGCTGGCGGCGTGCGACTGCCCCGTCCGCCCCGTTGTCCGCGCGGCTTTCGCCGTAGACGTTCCATGGGCGGCCGGCCTGGAGGTGGCGGGGGCGTCTCTCCCGGACTCCAGCCGGGCCTTCCTGGCGGACGCACTTCGGCAATCCTTTCACTCCCGTGGCGGGACGCCCGAGCCGACCCTGCTCTTCCTATCCCAATCGGGCACCCCGACCATCG
>DASQBH010001212.1:0-5510 GCA_035635315.1 Longimicrobium sp. | reverse complement strand
CGCACCCTCCCCGCGCCGGAGTACGGAAGCGCCGCGCCGTCGCCCGCGCCGCGCACGGAGCTGGAGCGCCGGGTGGCGGAGGTGTGGAGCAGCGTGCTCTCCCGCGCCGAGGTGGGGGTGCACGACAACTTCTTCGACCTGGGCGGCACCTCGCTCCTCCTTTACCGCGTCTACACCCGGCTGCGGGAGGTGCGGAGCGACCTGCGGGTGGTGGACCTGTTCCGCTACCCCACGGTGGAGTCCATCGCCGGGCACCTGGCCGCGGAAGCGCCCGCGGAGGCGGAACTGCTGGGGCGCAGCCGCTCGCGGGCCCGCGAGCGGAAGGCGGCGCTGTGACCACGCGGATCCCGCCCGGGCCCGGGCAGGGGAGCCCCGCGCCGGCCGAGGCGCGCAAGACCGACATCGCCGTGGTGGGGATGAGCTGCCGCTTTCCCGGCGCCCGCGACACGGCGGAGTTCTGGCGCAACCTGCGCGAGGGGGTGGAATCCGTCGTCACGCTGTCGGAGGAGGCGCTGCTCGCGGCCGGCGTGCCGCCGGAGACCCTGCGCGACCCCGCCTACGTCCGCGCCTACGGCGCGCTGGCGGACGCGTACGCGTTCGACGCCGCCTTCTTCGGGATCAGCCGGCGCGAGGCGCAGGTGATGGACCCGCAGCACCGCGTCTTTCTGGAGTGCGCGTGGGCCGCGCTGGAGGACGCGGGGGTGGACCCCGCCCGCTTCGGCGGCGCCATCGGCGTGTACGCGGGGTCCGGCTTCAGCATGCACGTGGCGCGGGCGCTCTCCAGCCCCGAGCTGGTGGCGGCGCTGGGCCCCGCGCTCGCCATCTTCGGCAACGACAAGGACTTCCTGGCCACGCGCGTGTCGTACAAGCTGGGCCTGCGCGGCCCCAGCCTGGCCGTCCAGACGGCGTGCTCCACCTCGCTGGTGGCCATCCACGTGGCGTGCCAGAGCCTGCTGCACCGGGAGTGCGACCTGGCCCTGGCCGGCGGCGTCACCATCGCCGTGGAGGCGGTGGGGCACGTGTACCAGGAGGGCGGCATCCTCTCTCCCGACGGCCACTGCCGCGCCTTCGACGCGCGCGCCGCGGGAACGGTGGGGGGCTCCGGCGCCGGCGTGGTGGCGCTGCGGCGGCTGGCGGACGCCCTGCGCGACGGCGACCCGATCCACGCGGTGGTGCGGGGCTCGGCCATCAACAACGACGGGGCGGGGAAGGTGGGGTTCACGGCGCCCAGCGTGGAGGGCCAGGCGCAGGCCATCGCCGAGGCGCTGGAGCTGGCGGACGTGGAGCCGTCCGCCATCTCCTACGTGGAGACGCACGGGACGGGGACGCCCCTGGGCGACCCGATCGAGATCGCGGCGCTCAAGGAGGTCTTTGGCGCGGCGCGAAACGGCGGCGCCGGCTGCGCGCTGGGCGCGGTAAAGACCAACCTGGGCCACCTGGACACGGCGGCCGGCGTGGCGGGGTTCATCAAGACGGTGCTGGCGCTCAGGCACGGGATGCTGCCGCCCACGCTCCACTTTCAGGCGCCCAACCCCGAGACGGGGCTGGAGGGCTCGCCGTTCTTCGTCAACGCGCAGCTGCGGCCGTGGGAGCGCAACGGGGCCCCCCGCCGCGCGGGGGTGAGCTCGTTCGGCATCGGCGGCACCAACGCGCACGTGGTGCTGGAAGAGGCGCCGGAGCCCCCGCCGCTCCCCGCGGAGGGCGGCGCGCAGCTCCTGGTCCTCAGCGCCAGGACGGAGGCGGCGCTGGAGCGGATGCGCGCCAACCTGGCCGCGCACCTGGCGGAGCACCCGGAGCTCCCCCTGGCCGACGTGGCGCACACGCTCCAGGAGGGGCGCGCGGCGCACCGGCACCGCTGGGCGGCGGCCGTCCGCGACCCCGGCGAGGCGCGCGGCGCCCTGGAGGCGGCGGGCCGCGCAGGGTCCGGGCGGCGGGCGGCGGACCGCGACCCGCCGATCGCCTTTCTCTTTCCCGGCCAGGGCACCCAGCACGCGGGGATGGCGCGCGAGCTGTACGCGGCCGCGCCCGTCTTTCGCCGCGAGCTGGACCGCTGCGCCGGGCTGCTGGCGGCGGACCTGGGGATGGACCCGCGCGCCGCGCTCTTTCCCGCGGAGGGCGGGGAGGACGAGGCGAACGCGCTGCTGCGGCAGACCCGGCTTACCCAGCCCGCCCTGTTCGCGGTGGAGTACGCGCTGGCCCAGCTGTGGATGTCGTGGGGCGTGCGGCCGGAGTCCATGCTGGGGCACAGCATCGGCGAGTACGTGGCGGCGTGCCTGGCGGGGGTGATCCCGCTGGAAGCCGCGCTGCGCCTGGTGGCCGCGCGCGGACGGCTGATGCAGGCGCTTCCCGCGGGGGCCATGCTGGCCGTCCCCCTTGCCGAGGAGGAGGTCCGCGCCCTGCTCCCGGAGCGGCTGTCGCTGGCGGCGGTGAACGGCCCGGCGCACTGCGTGGTCTCGGGAGATGCGGACGACGTGGACGCGATGGAGCGGCTGCTGGCCGAGCGGGGGGTGGAGGCGCGCCGGCTGCACACCTCGCACGCGTTCCACTCCGCGGCGATGGACCCGATCCTGGACACGTTCGCCGCCGAGGTGCGCCGGGCGCGCCCCGCCGCGCCCGCCATCCCCTTCGTCTCCAACCTCACCGGCGACTGGATCACGGCCGCGCAGGCGGCGGACCCCGGCTACTGGGTGCGCCACCTGCGCCGGACCGTGCGCTTCGGCGACGGCGTCGGCCGCCTGCTGGCGGACCCCGCGCGCGTGCTGCTGGAGGTGGGGCCGGGCGACACGCTGGGCACGTTCGCGCGCCGCCACGGCTCCGCCGGCGCCGGCCGCACCATCGTGAAGAGCCTGGCCCGCGCCGACCGGCCGGAGGCGAGCGACCTGACCGTGCTGCAGGCGGCCGGCGCCCTGTGGACGGCGGGCGCGGGGCTGGACTGGGCGGCGCTCCGGGACTCGCGCCCGCGGCGCCGCGTTCCGCTTCCCACCTACCCGTTCGAGCGCGAGGAGCACCGCGTGCCCCGCCCGGGCGGTTCCGCCGTCGCGCCCGCATCCGCCGCGTCCGCATCCGAAGCATCCACATCCGCCGAAGCGCCTGCGTCCGCACCCGCATCTGAAGCGTCCGCATCCGCCGAAGTGCCCGCATCTGTCCCCGCGCCCGCATCCGGAGCGGCGGAGTGGGTGCCGGTCCGTATCGATCCGTCCGGAAATCCCGAACCCGTGGGTCTCCCCGTGGCTACCGAATCCATCCAGGTCCCGGCGCGCCTGTCCCGGATCACCGCCCGCGTGACGGAGCTGTTCGCGGGGCTGCTCGGCGCACAGGCGGCCGAGCTGGACGGGGAGAGCAGCTTTCTGGAGATGGGGGCCGATTCGCTCCTGCTGATGCAGCTGAGCCGCAACGTGGAGAGCACCTTTGGCGTGCGCGTGCCGTTCCGCCGGCTGCTCGACGGGCTTGCGACCATCACGGAGCTGTCCGCGCACCTGAACGCCGAGGCCGCCCCGGACGTGGAGCCCGAGCCTGCGCCCGCCGTCGCGCCCGCCGCGCCGGCCGAGGCCGCCGCCGTGGCGCCTCCACCGCCCGCCGCGCCTGAGGTCGCGCTGTCCGCCGCGGCGATCGAGGTGCTCACGCCGGTGCCGGCGGGGAACGGGGCGATGGCGGGGAACGGCGCATCGGGGGGGAACCGGCTGCCGGCCGCGGACACCGCGGCGCCGGGGGATGGATCCGCATTGCAGGGGATCATCGCGCAGCAGCTGGCGACCCTGCAGGAGGTGATGCGGGCGCAGCTGGAGCTGCTGCGCGGCGCCCCCGCCGCGCGGAAGGCCGAGCCGGCCGCCCCGCCGCGCGCGGAGAGCGTCCGCACCGTCGAGCTGGCCGCGTCGACGCCGATCTCATCGACTCCGTCTCCATCGACGGCGGCCGCATCGACGGCGGCCGCATCGACGGCGGCCGCATCGGCACCGATTGCATCGACGCCGATCGTACCGACGCCGGCGTCGCCGACTCCGGGCGCGGTGGAGCGGGGCGGGAGCGCGGAGGCGCCGGCGTCGTACGGGCCGCATCGGCCGATCCGGCAGACCCTGAGTCAGGGCGGCGAGTTCACGGAGCGGCAGGCGCGGCACTTTGCCGAGCTGGTGGCGCGCTACACGGCGCGCACCCGCGGCTCCCGGGAGTACGCGGCCCGGCATCGCCCCGTCCTTTCCGACAACCGCGCCTCGCTCAACTTTCGCCTGGCCACCAAGGAGCTGCTCTATCCCATCGTGGGCGAGCGGTCGCAGGGGTCGCGGCTGTGGGACGTGGACGGCAACGAGTACATCGACTTCACCATCGGCTTCGGCGTCCACTTCTTTGGCCACCGGCCGCCGTTCATCATGGAGGCGGTGGAGGCGCAGCTGCGGCGCGGGCTGCACACGGGCCCGCAGTCGGACCTGGCGGGACCCACGGCGGAGCTGTTCCGCGAGCTGACGGGGATGGAGCGGGTGACGTTCTGCAACACCGGCTCCGAAGCGGTGATGACGGCCATGCGCATCGCGCGGACGGTCACCGGCCGCAACCGCGTGGTCGCCTTCGAGGGCTCGTACCACGGCTGCTTCGACGGCACCCTGGCGCGCCCCGCGGGAGGGGGCGGGCCCCCGCGGTCGCGTCCCGCGTCCCCCGGAACGCCGCAGGGGATGGTGGACGACTTCGTGGTGCTTCCCTACGGCACGCCCGAAACGCTGGAATGGCTGCGGGCGAACGCGGACGGCCTGGCCGCCGTGCTGGTGGAGGCGGTGCAGAGCAGCAACCCCGAGCACCAGCCGCGCGAGTTCCTGCGCGAGGTGCGCGCCCTGACGGAGCGCAGCGGGACCGTCCTGATCTTCGACGAGATGATCACGGGGCTGCGGCTGCAGATCCGCGGCGCGCAGGGGTGGTACGGCATCGACGCCGACCTGGCGACCTACGGCAAGGTGATCGGCGGCGGATTTCCCCTGGGTGTGGTGGCGGGGCGCGCGCGGCTGATGGACGCCATCGACGGCGGAACGTGGCGCTTTGGCGACGACAGCTACCCGGCCGCGGACCAGACCTTCTTTGCCGGCACCTTCTGCAAGCACCCCGTGGTGATGGCCGCGGCGCACGCCGTCCTCACCCACCTGCAGGCGCGCGGCCCCGCGCTGTACGACGAGCTGCACGCCCGGGCGGCCCGCCTGGTGGCCGGGCTGCGGGCCATGCTGGCGGAGGAGGGGGTGCCGATCCGCATCCTGCACTCCGCGTCGCTCTTCCGCTTCGTATTCCAGCCGGAGGACCGGCACGTCGACCTGCTGTTCTACCACATGCTGGAGCGGGGGATCTACATCTGGGAGGGGCGCGGCTGCTTCCTCTCCACCGCGCACACGGACGAGGACTGCGCGGCGATGGTGCGGGTGCTCCGCGAAAGCATCCACGCCCTGCGCGAGGGCGGATTTCTCCCCGAGCGGCCCGGCCCCGGCGGCGGGGCGCTCGCGGCGGGCCCGGCCGAGCGCGCGGACGCGACGGCGTCC
>DASQBH010001211.1:0-4569 GCA_035635315.1 Longimicrobium sp. | reverse complement strand
CAGAATGACAGGTGTTTTGCGGATCTGGCATCAGGATCAGGAAGCCGCTGCGCCCCGTAACGCAGGGAGAATCAGGATCCAATCAATCTCGATCAGAACACCAGTTGCAGCCGTGCGCCCGGGACGATGGCGGTGTCCGTTCCGGGCAGGAACGGCCAGACCACCTGCAGGTCGCCCGTGAAGCGGATCCACGGGGCGAGCGCCACGTTGTAGAACATCTCCAGCGACTGTTCGTCCTCGATCTCCACCAGGCGGCCGAGCAGCTCCTTGAAGTCGCCGGAGAAGCCCGTGTACGCCCAGGCCACGCCGAAGCGGTCCAGCCCGCGGCCGCGGAAGGGACTGGTGCCGCCGATGCCCACGTTGAAGTACCGGCCGATGGGATTGGTCTCCTCGTCGGCCACGCCCGCCTGCCAGTACAGCCGCCAGCCCGTGTGGGGCGGCCCCGGGCTCTCCTGGAGGTACTGGTCCGCCGTGTAGGTGAGCGACCATCCGCCGCTCTCCTTCTCCACCGTCACCGCGGTGTCCGGGCGGGGAAGGATCAGGTGCGGGATCTCGTCGAACGGCGTGATCTCCTGGCTGCTCCACGTGGCACGGAGCCCCTGGTGCCCCCCCTTGCCGAAGAACCGGGTAGGGAGAATGAACGCGGGCGAGACCGTGACGCCGTTCGCGAACAGCTCGCTGAGCCCGCTGGTCATCTGGCTGTTCCGGGAGTCGATCACCAGAAGGGTCGCCACCGGCTCCCCACCGAGAACCAGGTCCAGGACGGCGCCCAGGGTCACGGCCGGGATGTTCCTCGCCTCATGGGTGGGCGCCAGCTGCGCGACGTTCAGGTACCCGGTCATCCCCGTTGCGTCCGGGACCATGGCCAGCGTCGAGAACCTGCCGAGGGCGACGACGAACGCGTTTCCCGGCTTGCCGAAGGGAAAGAGCTGCGTGTAGTTGAGCGCGGTGAGCGAGGTCGCGGTACCGCTGGACGTGGGGTCGATCAGGGCGATGTTCACGGGGACGGCCGCGCCCGTGTGCGGCGAAGCGCTCTCTCCGTAGCGCGTCGCCACCAGGGCATCCAGGGTGCCGCCCGCCCACAGTCCCAGCTTGCGGGTATCGACCTTGAGCTCCATCTCCAGCCTGCCGCCGTACTCCCCCTTCTCCAGCCGTCCCCCGGCCACCGGCCCCTGGACGAACTGCGCAAAGCGGATCTCCGTCGTAAAGGGCCCCGCGGCTTCCTGCGCCGGTTCCGCCGCCGCCGCGCCGGCCGGCGGCCCTGCCGTATCCGCCGGCGCGGGCGCGGACTGGGCCCGCAGCGGCAGCGGCAGGCACAGCGTGGCGCAGAGGAGCAGCCGCGTGGCGGCGCTCCCCGGCATCGGCACCGCGGGAGGCGTGGACGAACGGCGGCGGATGAGGAACGACGCACGCGACCGCCGCCCGCCCGTCCCCGCCGCCCTGTGGATCGCGCTGTACATCGTTCCTCCCTTCCCCGGTTCCCACCGCTCTCCTCCGGCCGCGCGCGGTCCTCTCCCAGGCCGCCCCTGCGCCGCCCGCCGAACGATGGGCACGCGGGGGAACCCGGGTCTTGGACAAAGTTGTGACACCCGCGCCAGGCGGCGGCCGCCGTTCACCCCGCGCCGTCCATCGCCACGGGGAGCCGGGAGCCGCCGTCCCCACGCTCCGTGAAGCCGGGCGGCAGGACGAGGTACCTGCCGCCCTGTCCCCGTCCACGCCCGCCGGCCCGACGTTCTGCAGCGCGGACCGCCAGACGTCCATGACGGTGTGCGTCACTGCTTTGCCATGGCCACGCGCAGGCGTTCCTCGGGCGGGATCAGGTGGTTGTGGTCGTCCGCCGCGATGCCGGTGTCGAACTCCACCCAGCTCACCTGTCCGGAGAACCGCCTGCCGCCGTTCATCCCGTAGTCGGCGGTCACGGGCGAGCCGAACTCGTTCCCCACGTCGCAGGTCTCCTCGCCGAACGCGAAGGGCTCCGTGTGCTCCACCCGTCCTTCGCCGGCCTTCTTTCCGTCCACGTACAGGGTGACGCCGCCGCCCCGGGCAACGCCGCCGCCGTCGTAGGCGAACTCCACGCGGAGCTGGTGCGGGCCGGGAGGAATCACACCGGTGCCTTCGACGATCGTCTCCTCCAGCCCGAAGAAGTTGTAGCAGTACTTCGGCCTGCCGTCCCGCGCGTAGAGGCTGAAGCCGCCGGTGATCCCCCCCATCGCCACGATGACGCCCTCGGCGCCCGACTCCGGCACCTCCACCTGGGCGGTGATGGCGTGGGACTTGTTCTGCAGGGTGACCATCGCCAGCCCGGGGACGCGCGCGGTGGGGCCGAAGACGATCTGCCGGTCTCCGGAGATCAGCTCGGGACGGCCGGCGATCTCGGCGTTTCCCCGCTCGGCGAAGCGGTCGTCGAGCGGCAGCACGTTGTGCTTCACCGCTTCGATCAGCCACAGCTGCTGCAGCTGGTGCAGCATCTCCGGCTGCTCGCGCGACAGGTCGCGGGCCTGCGACCAGTCGCTGGAGGTGTCGTACAGCTCCCAGACGTCGTCGTCGAAGGCGACGGTCCTGACCTCGCCCGTCTCCCAGGGCGTGCGGTGCCTGGTCACCGCCGTCCAGCCGCGGTGATAGATGCCGCGGTTGCCGAACATCTCGAAGTACTGCGTCTCGCGGCGGTCGGCCGCCCCGGCGTCGTCGAAGGAGTACGCCATGCTCACCCCCTCGATGGGGCGCTGCAGGACGCCGTTCACCATCAGCGGCTGCGGCAGCCCCGCCAGCTCCAGGAGGGTGGGTGCGACGTCGATCACGTGATGGAACTGCGTGCGCACCTCGCCCCTGGCCCGGATCCCCCCCGGCCAGTGCACGATCGTGCCGTTGCGCGTTCCGCCCCAGTGCGACGCCACCTGCTTGGTCCACTGGTACGGCGTGTCCATGGCGTGCGCCCAGCCCACGGCGTAGTGGTTGTATCCTTTCGGCGAGCCGAACTCCTCGATCCTGGGGATCAGGCTTTCGGCCGTCTCCAGGTGCGCGAAGCCGCCCAGCGTGATCATCTCGTTGAAGGTGCCCTGCAGTGACCCTTCCGCGGACGCGCCGTTGTCGCCGATGATGAGGTAAACCACCGTGTCGTCCAGAATGTCCAGGTCGGCCAGCGCGTCGATCACCCGCCCCACGTGGTGGTCCGTCTGTTCCATGAACCCCGCGTAGACCTCCATCTGCCGCGCGAGCACCGGCTTCATGGCCGGATCCACGTCGTCCCAGGCCGGGATCTCCGCGTGGCGGGGGGTGAGCTCGCACTCCGGCGGGATGACGCCGAGCTTCTTCTGCCGCGCGAAGGTCTCCTCGCGCAGCCGGTCCCACCCCTGGTCGAACTTTCCCCGGTACCGGTCGGCCCACTCCTTCGGCACGTGGTGGGGGGCGTGCGTGGCGCCGGGCGCGTAGTAGACGAAGAAGGGCCGGTCCGGGGTGAGCGCCTTCTGCTGGCGCACCCAGGCGATGGCGTGGTCGGCCAGGTCCTCGTTGAGCGTGTAGCCCTCTTCGGGGGTGCGGGTGGGCTCCACGCGGGTGGTTCCCTCGTACAGCCCCGGGTAGTACTGGTTGGTCTCGCCGCCGAGGAAGCCGTAGAAGTGCTGGAACCCGCCGCCCCCCGTGGGCCAGTGGTCAAAGGGGCCGACGGCGGTGGTCTCCCACAGGGGCACCTCGTGGCACTTGCCGAACTGCGCCGTGGAGTAGCCGTTGAGCTTGAGCGTCTCCGCCAGCGACGCGCAGGTGTTCGGCTTCATGGAGTTCTGCCCGGGCGCCGACGTGGCGAACTCGGTGATGGCGCCCATGCCGACGGTGTGGTGGTTGCGGCCGCTGAGGAGCGCCGCGCGCGTGGGCGAGCAGAGCGCCGTGGTGTGGAAGCGCGTGTACCGCAGCCCGCCGGCCGCCAGCTTCTCGAAGTTGGGCGTGTGGCACGGCCCGCCGAACACGGACGACGATCCGAAGCCCGCGTCGTCGATCAGCACGACCAGGAGGTTCGGTGCGCCCGCCGGGGGACGCACCGGGCGGATCGGCGGGTACCGGGTGTCGGGGTCCCTCGCGTCGAAGGTGGTGAGGCTGACCGGCGTCACGTCCGGGATCGGCAGCACGTTGCGGGCAAGGCCGTTCCCATCCTCCCCGCCGCCGCCGGCGGGCTTCGCCGCAGCTTTCCTGATCATCGCTCCGCTCCTTTGCCAGTCGCTCGAGGTTTTTCCCGGCCGGGGCCCGACGGCCTGCTGCCGCGCCCTGGCGAGCGGGACTGCGCCTCGGCGGCGATCCCGCGATCGGCGTCCGGGGCGGCGGCGTCCACGTCGATCCGCACCCCCTCCACGCGGCCGTCGAGCACGATGCCTTCCAGCCCGCGCGACGCGGAGGGGCCGGCAGGCTCCGCCGGCGCGGGGGCGGCCGGCGGGTCTCTCCCCGCCGGCCGGGTCCTGCGTCAGTCGCGCGCGAGCGCCGCGGCGAGCTGGCGCTCCACGTCCACGTAGGCGTCGTCCGCCACGTCGTAGACCACCTTGATGATCCGGCCGCCGGCGAACGGGAACTTCGACTCGTACTCCC
>DASQBH010001210.1:0-4683 GCA_035635315.1 Longimicrobium sp. | reverse complement strand
CGTGGATGACGGAGGCGGAGGCGACGGACCCGGGCTACTGGGCGCGCCACCTGTACGAGCCCGTGCGCTTCGACGCGGGCCTCGCCGAGCTGCTGGGCGATCCGGACCGCGTGCTGCTGGAGGTGGGACCCGGGCAGACGCTGGGCGGGTTCGCGCGGCAGCAGCCGTCCGCGCCGGGCGGCCCCGCACCCCTGGCCGTGGGTTCGCTGCGCCACGTCTGGGAAGAGACGGCCGACGAAGCGTACCTGCTGGGCGCGCTGGGACGGCTGTGGACGGCGGGCGTGCTCCCCGACTGGCGCGGCGTCTTCGGCGGCGAGCGCCGCGGGCGGGTGCCGCTTCCCACCTACCCGTTCGAGCGCTCCAGCTACTGGATTCGCCCCGCGAACGGCGCCAGGCCGGCGGTCGAGGCGTCGGCGCCGGCCCCCGCTACGGAGCCCCCCCGCGAGAGGGAGCCGGGGGAGTGGTTCCACCTTCCCTCGTGGCGCCGCACGCTGGCGCCCGCGGCGCGTTCCGACGGGCCGCGCAGCTGGCTGGTGCTGGACGACGGCGAGGGCGTGGGCGCCCACGTCGCGGAACGGCTGCGCCAGGCAGGCCACGCCGTGGCGCTGGCCGCCGCGGGCGACGCGTTCGCGCGGACGGGCGACGGCTGGACGCTGCGCCCCGGCGAGGCGGACGACTTCCGCGCCCTGCTCCGCGCGCTGGCGGCGGAGGGGCGCGCGCCGGACGAGGTGCTGCACCTGTGGGCGCTCCCCGCCGCGGCGGAGGACGAACAGCCGGACGCCGCGCTGGCGCGCTGGGGGGAGCGCGGCTGGCACGCGCTGCGGGCGCTGGCGCACGCCCTGGCGGACGAGGGCGGCGAGCGCCCGCTGCGGGTGCAGGTGCTCGCCAGCCAGACGCAGGGGGTGGAGAGCGTCGACTCCGTCATCCCCGAGAAGGCGCTCCTGCTGGGCGCGCTGCGCACCCTGGGGCAGGAGGATCCCCGCGTCGCGTGCCGGGCGGTGGACGTGGAGCCGCTGCGTCCGGGCGATCCGCGGTGGGAGCGGCGCTCTGGGCGCATCGCCTCCGAAGCCATGTCCGGCGCCGCGGAGCCCGCGGCGGCGTGGCGGGGCCACCTGCGCTACGCGCAGGGGTGGGAGCGCACGCCCGTGGATGGTGCCGCGCCCCCGGTGCGCACGCTGCGGGAGCGCGGGGTCTACCTGGTCACCGGCGGGCTGGGCGGGGTGGGGCTGCGCATCGCGGGCTTTCTGGCGCGCGAGCACCGCGCCCGTCTGGTGCTTACCGCCCGCGCCCCGTTCCCATCCCCGGAAAGGTGGGACGGCTGGGTGGCGGAGCACGGGGAGGACGACCCCGTCAGCCGCAGCATCGCCGAGCTGCGGCGGATGTGGGCGCTGGGGGCGGAGGTGATGACCGCCGCCGCCGACGCGGCGGACGAGGAGGCGATGCGCGCGCTGGTGGAGCGGGTGCGCGCCCGCTGGGGGCGGCTGGACGGCGTGGTGCACGCGGCGGGTGTGGTGCACGGCCACTCCGTCTACCAATCCCTCCCCGCCCTCACCCGCGACGACGCGGCGGCGCAGTTCCGCGCCAAGGTGGCGGGGACGCGCGTGCTGCAGCGCGTCCTTCCCGGCGACCTGGACTTCTGCCTGCTGGTGAGCTCCAACAGCACGGTGCTGGGCGGGCTGGGGCTGGGCGCCTACGCCGCGGCCAATACCTTCCTGGACGCCTTTGCCGCCGAGCGGCACCGCGCCGGCGACACCGGGTGGATCAGCCTGGGCACGGACGGGTGGCCCCGCACCGATGCGTCGGCGGGCATCGGCGGACAGGACAGGGAGGATCTCCGCATGACGCCGCCGCAGGTGGAGGAGGTGCTGCGGCTGGCCCTGGGCCACTCCACCGTCCCGCACCTGGTCGCGGCGATGGGCGACCTGGACGCGCGCCTGGACCAGTGGCTCCCCGCGCGCCCGCCCGCTTCTCCGGCTTCCGCTCCCGCGCCCGCGGCGGACGGTGCCGTCCCCCCGGCCGGGATCGGTCCGTCCACGGCCTCCGGGGCCCCGGCGGTGGCGCGCTCGCCGCGCGAGCTGCTTTCCCTCTCGGGCCCGTACGTGGAGCCGCGGGAGGGGACGGAGCGGCAGCTGCAGGACCTGTGGCAGCGGCTGCTTGGGGTGGAGGGGGTCGGCGCGGAGGACAACTTCTTCGAGCTGGGCGGGCACTCGCTGCTGGGGACGCGGCTGATCGCCCGGGTGCGGCAGGAGATGGGGGTGGAGCTGCCGATCCAGGCGCTCTTCCGCTCGCCCACCATCGCCGAGATGGCCGAGGAGATCACGGAGGCAAAGCTGGGCGCGATGGATCCCGGCGCGCTGGAGGCGGCGCTGGACGAGGTGCTGCGCCTGCCGCCCGAGCAGGTGCGCGCCCTGCTGGACGGCGGCGCCGCCCCCGCCGGCGCGGCGTCCGCCGAGAGTTCTGGCGAAGCGTCTGGCCCGGCGGCGGAATCCGCGCTCGACGCAGCGGGCGATGACGGACCCGCCGCGGCCGATGCGGGCGCCGGGGTGCAGGACCGGCTGGCGTCCCTGTGGGCGGAGCTGCTGGGCGTTCAGCCCAAGCCGACGGACGACTTCTTTCTCCTGGGCGGCCACTCGCTGCTGGCGACGCAGCTCATGACGCGAATCCTGGAAACCTTCGGGGTGGAGTTGGAACTGCGGCTGGTGTTCCAGGCCCGCAACCTGGAGGCGCTGGCGTCGTCCATCGAGTCCGCGCTCGCGGGCGTCCCCGACGCCCTGAGCTACGAAGAGGCGATGAGCCTGGTCTGATCATCGTACCAGATCCTGAAAAGATCGGAGGTACAGAGGATACAAATAACAGCCAGAGATACAGAGGGAACAGCGTTCGTCTGTATCACTGGCTGTTGGCGGGTTTGAGCCAATCTGGATTCGTGGCTGATTGGAGTGCGTCAGGTAGATTGGGAGCGTCCCGGCACACGCCTACCCTCTTCCATCCGTGAGGAAGCCATGAACATGAAGCACATCGCGCTCGGCCTGGCACTGGCGGCAGGTACCGCCGCGTGCGGAGAGGCCGCCGCGCCGCTCCTCCCCGCAGGGCCATCCTATGACGGCGGGCACACCCTGGGTTCAGGAGCGGGTGCGGGAACGGGCACTACTACAACGGCGGATGACCCCGAAACCCAGAGGGGTGGTCACACGCTCGGTGGCGGAGCGTGAGAGCGGAACAGGCTCCGGACGCGAGGTCGGTCCGGAGCCTGTTTGCAGCCTCGCAACCAGTTCGACAGGTCGCGTAGCACGCCCTTCCCTACGGGCGAAACCGTTCAGAGCGGGGGCTTCTCAGCCAGCCCGCGTAGTCCATCTTCAGGGTGATTGTCCCCGGCACGCCGTGCTGGACCTTATCGACCGGTGATGGCCGGGTAACCTTCGCGACGAATGGTGGCGTGTGTGTTTCTATGAATCGCTCGATCTTCTCGATTGTATTGACAAAGTTGATTGCCAGGTCCAGCGCCTTTGCATGTCCGCCGGTCAGATTGATGAACCTCGCGGAGGACTGCATGACGGCGGCCAACTCCAGCGGACGGTGCAAAACCATCTTGTCCGCCGCGACGATCACCCAGCCGCGCGCCGCCACTTCCGGAATCCAGTCCTGATCTTGAGCGTCTTGCGGGAAATACGCGCCGTGCGCGTGCGCGGTGATTCCGTGAGCACGCAGATATTCGGGAAAGTCGTACTTTCCCAGGTCACGGTCGATGAAATATTCCACTGGATTCCGGTCAGGCCGCTTTCTCGAAGACGAGTGCGTCCGTGATCTTCTCCACCGGAATATCGTAATCCCGCGACAGGTGCTCTACCGTCTCCCCCGCGTCCACACGCTGCACCAGAATCGACGTTGTAATGCCTGTTCCCGCGATGGTTGGACGGCCGTACGACACGCGCGGATCGATCACGACCGTCTGCGTCTCCGGCTGTGCATCAGTAAGGAATGGGAACAGCGAGATGGGAATGTGGCTGTCGTCTCGTTCAACCCGCCGCAGATACAGCAGGAGAACCCTGCGCATGGCGTGCTGTCCGGACTTGCTCAGGCTGATGAGGCTGCCGTAATGGTCGAGAAACAGTTCCCCCGCGCCAGTCAGCAGCTGGTCGCTGAGCAGAACGTGGTCCATTCCCAGTTCCTTCTCAGCAAAGTCCAGAGCCGACCGGACAGCATGGAGTGCGATGCCGTGATCCGTTCGAAGGGCACGCAGGATGTGCGCTTCTACAAGATTGAGGAATGACAGTCGGCAAAGCCGCGTGTCGGCTGGATTGATGAGCCGCTTGAACGAACCCGGCCCACCTTGACGGCGCGGATAGGTACGCCCAGCGAACCAGGAGCGAAGCGTAGCGGCTGGGACATGTAGGTAGCGGGCCGCTTCCGCTACCGTGTATGCCGGTAGCTCGCGGGGATCACGCCCACCGTAAAGAGACGAACGCGCCATTTGACCCCGGAGCCGGGATGAAAGCAAAACCTGATAAAGTATAATACCCCGTCAATGCGATCAAGAGCCGCTTGTGTGCAGGCTTTTCAAAGTGCACGCTTGGGCGGATTCGGGGTGGAGATCGGCGCTTTGAGCAGGGGTGACTGATCGCCGTCTGGTTCCCAGTAATACCAGATCCGGAAAAATACATGTCTCACGCAGAGGAAGCAGAG
>DASQBH010001209.1:0-2869 GCA_035635315.1 Longimicrobium sp. | reverse complement strand
CACGTGTCCAGCGGCAGGCTGTACATCATGTACCCGCACACCAGAATGCCCAGGATGGGCACCAGCGGCACCATGGGCGTCTTGAACGGACGCTCGCGGTTGGGCTCCTTGACCCGCAGGTACCAGATGCCGCCGCACACGATGACGAACGCCAGCAGCGTGCCGATGGACACCAGCTCGCCCAGCAGGGCGATGGGGAAGAAGCCGGCCACCGCCGCCGCCACCACACCCGTGAGGATGGTGGTCACGTACGGCGTGCGGAAGCGCGGGTGCACCTTGCCGAACACCGGCGGCAGCAGGCCGTCGCGCGACATGCTGTAGAAGATGCGCGGCTGGCCCATCAGCATCACCAGCACCACGCTGGCCAGGCCGGCGATGGCGCCGATGTTCACGAAGTAGCGCAGCCAGGCCAGCGGCTCGCCGGCCGCCTCGAGCGCAACGAACACCGGGTGCGGCACGTCGAGCGTGGTGTAGTGCGCCATGCCCGTCATCACCAGCGCCATCAGGATGTACAGCACCGTGCAGATGGCCAGCGAGCCCAGCATGCCGATGGGCATGTCACGCTGCGGGTTGCGGGCTTCCTGCGCCGCCGTCGACACCGCGTCGAAGCCGATGTAGGCAAAGAACACCACCGCCGCCGCCCGGATGATGCCGCTGAAGCCGAACTTGCCGAACTCGCCCGTGTTCTCGGGGATGAACGGGCTCCAGTTGGCCGTGTCCACGTACTGAAAGCCGAAGCCGATCACCAGCAGCACGATGGCGACCTTGACGTAGACGATGATGTTGTTGAAGCGCGCCGACTCCTGGATGCCGATCACCAGCAGGCAGGTCATCAGCAGGATCAGGATGATGGCCGGCAGGTTGATGATGGCGCCCGGGTTGCGCACCAGCGTGTGCGTGCCCTGCACGGTGAACGGGGATTGTGTCCATGCGTCTGGCAGCCCCAGCCCGATCTCGCGCATGAACTCGGTGAAGTAGCCGCTCCACCCCACCGCCACCGTGGCCGCGCCGAACAGGTACTCCAGGATCAGGTCCCACCCGATGATCCACGCCACGAACTCGCCCAGCGTTGCGTAGCCGTACGTGTACGCGCTGCCTGCGATGGGGATCATCGCCGCGAACTCCGCGTAGCACAGGCCCGCGAACAGGCAGCCCAGGCCGGCCACGATGAACGAAAGAACCACCGCCGGTCCCGCGTTGCGGGCCGCCGCCGTGCCCGTCAGCACGAAGATGCCCGCGCCGATGATGGCGCCGATGCCCAGCATTACCAGGTTGCTGGCCGTCAGCGACCGTTTGAGGGCGTGCTCGCCTTCGCTGAAGGCGTCGGCGCGCAGCTCGTCGATCGACTTACGCGCGAAAAGGCTCATGACAGCTCCTGTCTGGGCGGACTGCCCGTCCGCCGCGTGGGTGGGAACACGGCGCGCCGGCCCGGCGCGCGCGCAAAGGCGGCCATGGGGCCGCTCGGGGTGCTTTCCTGTGGATCGGTCTGGCGGCGGACACGCGGGGCTGCGTCAGTGGGCTGGATCGCGTATGGGCCGCAATGCCGGAAACGGGCGCCGGACCGGGGAGCGTCGGGTCGGGAATCCCGTGAATGTAAGCGCCGAATGGTTCCGGTCAAGCGTTCGATCCATGGCGGCGCACTTTGCGTCGCGTTCCGGCGCCTCTCCGGACCCCCGCGGGCGCCGTGCACGTTGCGCGGCACGGCGCGCGCCCGTAGGATTTTGACCCACCGTGCACCCCGCTTCATTCCAGAGCCGATGAGCGACCTGCTGGCCGTCCCCGAGTCCCGAGCCTTTCCCCTGCGCCGGCTGCTGCAGCCGCTGCTGGGGGCGCGCCACGTGTCGCTGCACACGCACGTGCACGCCGACGGCGACGGCGCCGGCTCGCAGGCGGCCGTGGCCGCGTGGCTGGAGGGGCGTGGCGTGCGTGCTACCATCGTCAATCCCACTCCGTTCCCTGACTCCCTCCGCTTCGTCCTCCACCGCCAGGACGTGGTGGCCGACTTTGGCACCCCCGAGGGCGAGGCGGCACTGGAAGACGCGGACCTGCACCTGGTGCTGGACACCAGCGAGCCGGAGCGGCTGGCGGGGCTGGCCACCTTTCTGGCCTCGGGCCGCACCCTGGTGGTGGACCACCACCCGCCCGGGCGCGAGGTGGTGGGCGACGTGGCCGTGCAGGACCCCAGCGCCGCCGCCACGGGCGAGATGGTGTACGACCTGATCACCCTGGCCGGCGACGCGGTGCCGCACGCGTCGGCGCTGGGGGCGTACGTGGCGCTGGTGAGCGACACCGGCTCCTTTCGCTACGGCAACACCACGCCGCGCGTCTTTGCCGTGGCCGCGGAGCTCATGCGGCTGGGGATCGATCCCGAGGTGGTGTACCGCCGCCTGTTTGCCACGGCGCCGCGGCGGCGGCTGGAGCTGCTGCGCGAGGCGCTGGAGAGCCTGGAGAGCGACCCCGACGGCCGCATCAGCTGGATGGTGGTGCCCCACCGCGTCACCGCGCGGCTGGGGGCCACCAACGAGGACTTCGACGGGCTGATCGAGCACGTGCGCTCGGTGGAGGGCACCGAGGTGGCGCTGCTGTTCCGCGAAACGAAGCCGGGAGAGACCAAGGTCTCGTTCCGCTCCAACGGCGCCGCGGACGTGAACCGGGTGGCGCGCGAGTTCGGCGGGGGCGGGCACGTAAAGGCGGCCGGCGCCAACGTCCACGAGCCCGCCGAGCAGCTGGTGGACCGCGTGGTCGACGCCGTCCGCCGCGCGCTGCGGGGCTGAACCGCGGGTCTCGAGCTCACGCAGAACAAAAACGATTCACGACAGGTCTTTGCCGGATCGGGTTGTCATGCAGAGGGCGAGGGGAAAAACAGAGG
>DASQBH010001208.1:0-4356 GCA_035635315.1 Longimicrobium sp. | reverse complement strand
GGCGGCCGCTGGCGCGGCTGGCGTTCATGGCGGGGTGCTGGCGCGGAGACGCGGGAGTGGACAAGAGCATCGAGGAGCAGTGGACCGCGGCCGATTCGGACGTGATGCTGGCCACCACGCGCTACCTGGACGACAACACGGGCCGCACGCGCGAATGGGAGTTCAGCCGCATCGTGGCGGACGCGTCCGGGATCACGCTGATCCCGTCGCCGGCGGGGACGCTGCGGGGGCGGTTCCGGATGGCGCCGTCTCCGGCCGGCGAGGCGCGGTTCGAAGACCCCGCGCACGACTTTCCCAGGCGCATCATCTACCGGCGGGTGGACGCACGCACGCTGGTGGCACAGCTGGACGCCGGCGAAGGCAGCCATGAGGCCATCGAGTTCCGGCTGCAGAGCGTCCCCTGCCCTGCGCCGGCACCGTAATACCGAATCCGAAAATGGAGTGCGTGACTTCCTGAGGGAGGCGCCGCGGTAAACTCGGCCCTTTCCGGGAACCCGGCGCGCCGACCGAAGGACCTCGCCAGAAGAAACGACGGGGCTGGTTCGGTGCTCTGATCCGGCCCCTGCGTGGCGGAAAGAAGGTCCTTCGGTCGCGCGCAGAACGCAATGAGAGCCGCTGGACTTGCGCGGGCGCTCCCTCAGGAAGTCACGTTTCTTTTTCCGGATTCGGTATAAGCGTATCCCACGCTGAACCGCCGCAGGAGCCCCGGTCCCCGTCTCGAGGGCCGGGGTTCCTCGCGTCGGTGGGGGCCGATATCGACCCTCCTGGCACCTTCGTGAGCCATGAGAAGGGCGGATTTCGCCGCACTTTCGGGATAGGTTCGGCTTTCAGAGACTTACCGACGTGAGATCGTCGCGTAAGGATCGGAATGGCGGCGAGAACTTCATCGCCGCCTAACAAATCGCTGTATCCTGCCAGTTGACATACACTTAGCTGTGCGCTAGATTGGTAGCACAACAACGACACGGCTGGGGCTCACGTTTGAGCCGACACCCTTGAAGCAGGGGGCTGATCCCGTAGCAGATGCGGAGCGCGCGTGAGCGTGCATCGCAGACAGCCGCGGGGATGTCACCCACGGATACCTTGCGTATCGTGCTTCAAACCCGCCCCGGCCGTGTCACTCGACTTTGACAGAATGTGCGCTCCCGTACCGTTCATCGATGCGGGAGCGCTGCATTCCCCCTGATAAATCAGACGTTCGAGCGCAAAACGCCCGCTGGGCGCGCTCCGACGACGACAACGAGGTCAGCGATGCGTAACAACCACCTGCTGATGCTCGCCGCCGCCGCCGCGTACGTGGGCGCCAGCGGTGCGCTGGCGATGGACCGGGCCGAGACGAGGAACGCCACGCAGGCGGCCGTGCAGACGGCCCCCGTGGCCGCGGCGCCGGCGCCCCGGGCGCAGGGCCCCGTGCTGCAGACCGCGCGCGCCGTGCTGGACGGCGTGGGCGTGGAGAGCGCGGTAAAGAAGACGCAGGTGCAGACCGCGCTTGAGACGCTGGGCAAGAGCGTGCGCCGCCAGAGCGACCCCGCGGCGCTGCGCATGGCGTTTCAGGCGTACTACAACTACAAGACGGCCAATCCCGAGAAGGTGAAGAAGCCGTACCTGTACTACGTGGACTACGGCCTGAGCAACACCACCCCGCGCGGCTACGTGTTCGACATGGAGAAGCTGACGGTGGTGGACGGGCCCTTTACCGTGGCGCACGGCCGCGGGTCGGCCTCGCCCAGCGAAAGCAAGCCCGTGCGCTTCAGCAACCGCCAGGGGAGCAACGCCACCTCGCTGGGCCTGTACCTGGCGCAGGAGACGTACGGCTTCAGCGGCAAGACGGCCGGCAAGCGCTACACCTCGGTGGGGCTGCGCCTGCAGGGGCTGTCCGGCCGCTACAACAGCGCGGCCCGCGCCCGCGGCGTGGTGGCGCACGGCGCGCCGTACGTCACGGCCAGCCGCGCCGGCCGCAGCGAGGGGTGCCCGGCCATGGAGCAGGGCCGCGCCCGCGAGCTGCTGCCCAAGATCAGCCGCGGCGGCCTGGTGTTCCTGTTCTCGCCGCTGGACAAGACGTGGATGCGCTCGGACCCCTGGGCCAGCCGCGCCACCGGCAGGACCGGCCGCACCAACGGCTGATCCATCCAGTCGGCCATCGAAAAGAAGACCCGGCGAGGAATCCACTTCCTCGCCGGGTCTTTTTTTCATCCCTCGAGATCCAGAAAAAGAAGGGCCACATACCGAATCCGCAAAAACAAACAGCGAAAGGTGATGTTTTTCCGGATTCGGTATCACACGGAGTCGACGGGGTGAACGGGCCGGGGTCCCCCCCCGGTGACCCGGATGACGCCGTGAGGGCGCATGCATCACTGGTATTTTTGGCGGGGGACGATAAGTTGGGCGGACTCGTTGAAACATCGTCCCCGCCCGCCGGTCCCGATCCGCGGAGAATGACGCCCGATCCCCCGCCCCGCCCCACCCGGCGCGGCCTGTCGCTGGAGCACAGTCTTCCGCTGATGATCACCGCGCTGCTGGTGGTCACCATGGCGGCCGTGGTGCTGTTCGCCTGGGCGGAAGTGCGCCGGGCGGCCGTCGGTAGTTCGCTGGACCGGCTGCAGCGGGTCACGCAGGAGCTTGCGCGCCTTTCCGGCCCCGCCATCCCGGCCCGCTTCGTGGAGATGCGCGGCGCGGCGGCGCAGCCCGCCATCCTGGCGCACCTCCAGGCACCGGATGACGCCACGCGGACCGCCGCCACGCAGACGCTGCAGGGGCTGCGCATCCCGGCGGAGCCGGAGCTGCCGATCGTGCTGTGGGACCGCGCGCGCCGGCCGCTGCTGTATGTGGGCGCCTATCCCCCCGGCCTTTCCCCCGCGCCACCCTCGCCGGCCGCGCTTCCCGAAAGCAACGGGGTGGGGCGGTTCTTTCCCATCGGAGCCCGCACCTTCTTCTGGCTGGCCGTCCCCGTGCTGCGCGGGGCCGACACGCTGGGGTGGGTGGCGGAGCTGCGGCGGGTAGGCGGCCCGGCTTCGGCGCCCATCAAACAGCTCATCGGCGGCGGCGTGGACGTGTACTTCGCCGACAACCGGCGCGGGCCGTGGATCGCGCTGGACGGCACCTCGACCCCGGCGCCGGAGCGGTGGCCGTTCCAGGGCTCCGCGCGGTATACCCGCGCCGGCGGGCCGCACTACGCGCACGCCACCCCCGTCCCCGGCCGCGCATGGGGCTTCGTGGCCGAACAGAGCCGCGCGCAGGTGATGGCGCGGCCCGACGCCTTTCTGCGCCACGCGGGGCTGGCGGCGCTGGGGCTGTGCCTGGCCGCCGCCGCGGGCGCGTGGCTGCTCAGCCGCAGCATCACCCGCCCCGTGCTGCGCCTGCAGGCCGCGGCGGAGGCCGTTGCGCGCGGCGACTACGGCCCGCGGGTGGAGCTGCGCCGCACGGACGAGCTGGGGATGCTGGCCCGTGGCTTCAACTGGATGGCGTCGCAGGTGCAGGCCAGCCACAACGAGCTGCGCGAGCAGATGGAGATGGCGCAGGGGCTGGCCGAGGAGCTGGAGCACAGCAACGAGCAGCTGGAGTCCGCCCTGGCCGAGGCCGACGCGGCGCGCGACGAGGCCGAGGCGGCCAACCGCAGCAAGTCGGAGTTCCTGGCCACCATGTCGCACGAGATCCGCACCCCCATCAACGCCATCCTGGGGTACACGGACCTGCTGCTGATGGGGCTGCAGGGGCCGGTGACGGAGGGGCAGCAGGCGCAGCTTTCCCGCATCCGCTTCAGCAGCCAGCACCTTACGGGGCTGGTGGACCAGCTGCTGGACTTTGCCCGCATCGAGGCGGGGACGCTGCGGGTGGAACGCCGGACGGCGGTGGCGGGCGACGCGGTGGCGACCGCGCTCTCGGTGCTGGCGCCGCAGGCCCAGGCGCGCGGCATCACCCTCTCCGCCGACTGCGACGGCCAGGCGCGCTACACGGGCGATCCGCAGCGGGTAGACCAGATTCTGCTGAACCTGGTGTCCAACGCCATCAAGTTCACCGAGCCCGGCGGCCACGCGCGCCTGAGCTGCACCGTGCGCGACGAAGGGCACGTGGCGGGCGGCAGCACGGGGGCGTGGGTGTGCCTGCGGGTGGAGGATTCGGGGATCGGCATCGCCCCCGAGCAGCTGGAGCGCATCTTCGAGCCGTTCGTGCAGGTGGAGAGCGGCTACACGCGGCGGCACGAGGGCGCGGGGCTGGGGCTGGCCATCAGCCGGCGCTTTGCGCGGTGGATGGGCGGCGATCTGACGGTGGAGAGCACCCCCGGCGCCGGCTCCGCCTTTACCCTGTGGCTCCCCGCCGCCCCCGCTCCCCAGCCCGCCGAGGTGGCGCAGCCGGTCT
>DASQBH010001207.1:0-2663 GCA_035635315.1 Longimicrobium sp. | reverse complement strand
GCTGGATGCACGGCGTCAATCCAGCCCCGCGGTTCTGCCGGCGAGATCCTTCGGTCGGCGCCAAAGTCTTTTGTACAAGCAGGTTGTGGAGCGGCGCCTCCCTCAGGAAATCAAAGCCTGGGCAGGGGCGATGTCTCTCGCGCAGTCGGGGACAGATCCACCGGCTCAAAGTATTCCGCGGGATACAGGTATCCATCTCCCGACTCGTCGATGATACGCACCAGGCCGTATCCCTCCGCCTGCGCATCGGGGAGCACACGATCCTGCGCAACTCCAGGGCGGCCGGATATCCCTCGTTGCAGACGCAGACAGCGAGGCGGGCGTGATCGTCCGATGTCACGGTCCATCGAGGGGCTGAAAGAGACTTTCGGGATAGAGGTAATCCTCCCCCGTCTCATCCACGATGCGGATCCAGCCGCTGCGCTGCGCGGAGGGATCGGGCAGCACCTCATGGCGCTTCTGCAGTGCCAGATCCAGCGTGTAGCCGTCGTTCTTCACGCAGACCACGAAGCGCGGCGGCTTTCCCGGGATGGTCGTCTGATCCATCGGGCTCTTTGGGTTCGGCGTCGGGGACTGTAAGTTGTCCGCCGCGCCGCGGAATTCAAGAGCGGCGAAACGCCACCAGACGCACACCTTTCGTGGACCTGATCCCTGCACTGGAAGAGGCGCGCGCGGCCGAGAAGGAGCAGGCGCTCTTCTACCGCGCGCTGGCCGCCGAGGCCGAGGACCGCGGCGACGCGGCCATGAGCGAGCGCTTCAACGACCTGCACGCCGACGAACAGCACCACGTCTCGCGCCTGAGCGCGCGGCTGCTGGAGCTGGGCGCCGGCCTGGCCGACATCGCCAACCTGGCGGGCGAGCGGGTGGGGATGGACGCGTGGGAAGCGCCCGCCCGCGCCCGCGAAGCCGCCGAGGTCGCGCGCTACGAGCGGCTGCTGCAGGCCGGGCTGGACGCCGAGACGCAGGCGCTGATCGAAGAGATTCTCGATACCGAGCGGCACCACGCCGCGGAGCTGGGGGGCAAGTGGACGACGGCGTGATGCTGGGACTGCGGGGGCGGCGGGCGCTGGTGACCGGCGCCTCGCGCGGGGTGGGGCGCGCCACGGCGCTGCTGCTGGCCCGCGCCGGCGTGGACGTGGGCATCGGCTACCACAGCCGCGAGGCCGAGGCCGCGCAGGTGGTGGAGCAGGCGCGCGCGCTGGGCGTTCGCGCCTTCGCGCAGGCGGCCGACGTGGCGACGCCCTGGGGCGCGGAGATGCTGGTGGAGCGCTGCCTGGTGGAGCTGGGCGGCATCGACCTGTTCATCGCCAACGCGGGGATCTGGGTGCCCGACGAGGTGCCGGTGAGCGCCATGACCGACGCCCAGTGGGACCGGACGATGCTCGCCAACCTGACCTCCGTCTTTCAGACCGTGCGCCTGGCCGCGCGCTTCGTGAGCGACGGCGGGCGCATCGTCATCGTCTCCTCCACCGCCGGGCAGCGCGGCGAGGCGTACCACGCGGACTACGCGGCCAGCAAGGGCGCGCTCATCTCCTTTACCAAGTCCGTGGCGGTGGAGCTGGCGGAGCGCGACGTGACGGTGAACTGCGTGGCGCCGGGGTGGATCGACACGGAGATGGTGGAAAAGCCGATGGCGCAGGGGCGCGAGACCATCGAGCGCGCCATCCCCCTGGGCCGCATCGCCAGCGCCGACGACGTGGCGGGCCCCATCCTCTTCCTTTGCTCCGCCCTGGCGCGCCACGTCACCGGCGAGATCCTGAACGTGAACGGCGGGAGCGTGCTCTGTGGCTGACGTCCAGCGAGTCGAGCTTTGATCGATCTCGTCCGAATCCAAGCGCTCCTGCGACGGCGCGGCAACGGCGATTTAGCCGAGCTTCTCAATTCCGCGACGACATCGGTCGTTACTTGGGATGAATGCTTCGGGGATGAGCGGGCAACCGTAGATTTCCTGGTGCCGGTAGATGCCTATGAGCAGCTTCGCGTCATTGCCAGTCCTGCATATCAGACGCTTCTCAATGCCGTGCGTGACATCCACCCACTGCAGACTTACGGTGCGGATATCCAAGCGCTTCGGTTCTTACTTGACCCGGAAAGCTTAGACGATGCGCAGGACCACGAATCGATCATTCGGCTAATTGAGACGCAGAAGGGATTGATGATCGATGTTGCCACAGGAGGTCAGAGAATCAACGCGGTGAATGCTGAGTATCAGCACCGGCAAGAGAAGATCGGCGCCCTGATGCGCTCTATCCGGTTAATTGATCCGAATACGTATCAAGACCTCTGGGAATGGTATGGGAAGTGGAGTGCGGACCTACCCTCGTATCAGTCGCGGCGAGAGTATATAAATGAACTGTACCAGCCGCTGCTCGATCAACTCCGCTCGAGTTCACAGGTAGATCAACCCGAGCCTACTGGGTGGCCATTAGTTGATCGGCAGTTGAGTGAGATGCGGGCCCGCTTGGCAGCAGCGGAAACAGAGGAGCAATATCAGGCAGTTGGCCTCCTTTGTCGCGAGACACTCATCTCCCTTGCTCAGACCGTCTACGACCCTGTTCAGCACCCGAGCACTGACGGTATTGCTCCGAGCGAGACGGATGGGAAACGCATGTTAACCGCCTATCTGGCTGTTGAGCTTACAGGGTCTTCGAATGGAGTCGCTA
>DASQBH010001206.1:0-3906 GCA_035635315.1 Longimicrobium sp. | reverse complement strand
CCGCAAACTGCGCGGGGGAGGGAGAACGGCAACCTCGGCGCGACCTTCTGTCATTCCGAGGGAGCGCCGCGCCAGACCCGGCTGATGCACCACACCCGGCGCGCGACCGAGGAATCTACCTTCGGCCTGCTGGTGGCCGGCTGAATCGTGGAAAGGCCGCGGACTCGTGTCCGCGAAGGCGGACAGCGCGTTTTCCCAGCCGCGAATTCATTCGCCTGGGTGCCGGCGGGATGGCTGGTCGCCGGCTGAGACGGTGCAGGGCCGCGGCAACGTGTCCGCGCAGGCGGACAGCGTGAGGTTGTTGCCGCGATTTCAATCGCTCTCGCGGGCTTTGGGGCTCTCGCGCGCTCCGCGGGGCGATGCACGACGGATGATGCTGTACCTGCGGGGGACCTGATCCACCGTCAGGACTTCTTGTTTTCGGCGCCGGGTCAACGGCGCCCGGCGGGCCGGCCTGCGGGCACGGCCCCAAACGACGATCGAACCGCGATCGAATGGTAACCCAGGTCCTGTTCTTCATCTTCGCGGCGTGCGCCGGCGGCAGCGCCCTGGCCATGGTCACGCGAAGGAGCCCGGTGTCCAGCGCCCTGTGGCTCATCGGCACCTTCTTTTCGCTGGCCGCCATCTACACCCTGCTGGGCGCCTTCTTCATCGGCATCATCCAGATCCTGGTGTACGCCGGCGCCATCATGGTGCTGTTCCTGTTCGTCATCATGCTGCTCAACCTGGGCAACGACGTGGAGGCCGACATCCGCGGCACCGGGTGGAAGGTGATGGCGGGGGGCGGCGGGCTGGTGATGCTTGCGCTGCTGGCGCGCGTGTTCGCCGGCGACATGCCCGCGCCGCTGGGGCAGCAGGCGGGGGCCGACGTGCTGGCTGCGCAGCAGGCGGCCCACGGCACCGTGGGCATTATCGCGCTGCCGCTGTACCAGGACTTCGTGGTGCCGCTGCAGGCCACGGCCATCCTGCTGCTGATCGCGGTGGTGGGCGCCGTGATGCTGGCCAAGAGAAAGGTCTGACGGGCCCATGGAGAGCATACCGCTTCAGTACACGATGGGCCTGAGCGCCCTGCTGTTCAGCATCGGCGTGGCGGGGGTCATCGTCCGCCGCAACGCCATCATCCTGTTCATGTGCATCGAGCTCATGCTCAACGCCGTGAACCTGGCGTTCGTGGCCCTGAGCGCCACGGCGGGCGTGAACGGCCAGGTGTTCGTGTTCTTCGTGATCGCCGTCGCCGCCGCCGAAGCCGCGGTGGGGCTGGCCATCATCATCGCGGTCTTCCGGCACAGCGAGTCGGTGGACGTAAAGAACTTCAGCCTGCTCAGGTGGTAGGGGTGATGCTCCTCCTTCAAGCCGCCGAACACGGGGCCCCGGCCGCGGCGCACGGCGCGGAAGCGCTTACGCAGGGCGCCGAAGCGGCCTCTCACGGCGCCGCCTTTGACCCGGTGCTTCCCTGGCTGATCCTGGGCCTGCCGCTGCTCGGCTTTGTGATCAACGGCCTGGCCGCGATCATCGCCGCGCGCCGCGCGCTGCCGAAGGTCCCGGGCGTGGGCGATCCGTACTGGGACACGCACGGCCACGACGCGCACGCCGTCCACGCCGCTCCCGCCCTGGCGCACGCCCACGCGGGCGCGCCCAGCGAGCAGGAGGGGATGGACGTCGGCGTCCGCCCGAATCCTGTCGACGCCGCCGCGGCCGACCACGCGCACGACGCGCATCACCACGATGCTCACGGGCACGACGCGCATGGCCATGATGCGCACGGGCACGACGCGCACGACCTTCCGTCCGGGCCCAAGCCGCTGACGCACGTGCTGCCGTCGTTCGTGGCGCCGGCGGCCATCCTGGGCGCGTTCGTCGTCGCGGTGATCAACTTCCTCCGGATGCAGGACGCGCATGCCTTCGAGGCCACGCGCGGATGGAGCTGGATGCCGGTGGGCGACCTGCAGGTGGACTTCAGCGTGCTGCTGGACCCGCTGTCGATGGTGATGACGCTCATCATTACCGGCGTGGGATTCCTGATCCACGTCTTTTCCATCGGCTACATGAAGGAGGACCCCGGGTACCCGCGCTACATGGCGTACCTGAACCTCTTCGTGTTCTTCATGCTCATCCTGGTCCTGGGCGCCTCGTACCCGGTGATGTTCGTGGGCTGGGAGGGCGTGGGCCTGTGCAGCTACCTGCTCATCGGCTTCTGGTTCAAGGAAAAGGCGAACGCCGACGCGGGAAAGAAGGCGTTCATCGTCAACCGTATCGGCGACTTCGGGTTCCTGATCGCCATGTTCCTGCTGTTCGCCAACCTGGGAACGCTGAACTTCGCGGACGCGGCGGACGGCACGCAGGGCGTGTTCAGCATGGCGCCGGACACGCTGGCCTTTGGTGGCGCGGCGGTCACGGCCATCTGCCTGTTCTTTTTCCTGGGCGCGGCGGGCAAGAGCGCGCAGCTGCCGCTGTACGTGTGGCTGCCGGACGCCATGGCCGGCCCCACGCCCGTGTCGGCGCTGATCCACGCGGCGACGATGGTGACGGCGGGCGTGTACCTGGTCGTCCGCTCGTCCGTGCTCTTCACCATGGCGCCGGTGGCCTCGCTGGTGGTCGCCGTCGTCGGCACGCTGACGGCCATCTTCGCGGCCAGCATCGGCCTCAAGCAGTGGGATATCAAGAAGGTGCTGGCGTACAGCACGGTGTCGCAGCTGGGCTTCATGTTCGCCGCGGTGGGGATGGGGGCGTACGCCGCGGGCGTGTTCCACCTGATGACCCACGCCTTTTTCAAGGCCTACCTGTTCCTGGGCTCGGGCGCGGTGATCCATTCCATGCACCACGCCTTCCACGCCACGCACAACCCGGCCGACGCGCAGGACATGCGCAACATGGGCGGGCTGGCGAAGCCGCTGCGGTGGACGTTCATCACCATGGCCATCGCCACGCTGGCCATCGCCGGCGTGCCGCCGTTCGCCGGCTTCTTCTCCAAGGACGAGATCATCGGCGCGGCGTGGCTGGGCGCGGACGGGCACAACCCGCTGGCGCAGGGGCTGCGCTCCGTGGGGATCGACCCGACCCCGTGGATGTACGCCATCGGCATCGTCCTGACCCTGACGGCGTTCATGACGGCCTTCTACATGGGCCGCATGATGATCTACACCTTCTTCGGCCAGTTCCGCGGCAGCGAGACGGAGCGCCAGCACCTGCACCAGGGCGACTGGACGCTCACCATGCCGCTGATCGTGCTGGCGATCCTGTCGACGATCGGCGGCCTGCTGAACGTGGAAAAGGCGGTGTTCGACCACGTGCCGGTCATCGGGCCGCTCTTCAACGCCATGGCCATCGGCGGCGACGCGGCGCTGCACCACTGGCTGCACCCCGTGCTGGCCGGCTCCGAGGACGTGATGCGCAACAGCGTGGGCGAGGCGGCGGAGCCGGTGCACGCCGCGTGGCCCATCTTCCTGGCCATCGCCATCGGCCTGGCGGGCCTGGCGCTGGCGTACGTCCGGGTGTCGCCGCGCAACAAGCGGCTGCGCACGGCCGAGCAGGAGCCGGCGTACCGCGGCGGGCTGCAGAAGACGCTGTACAACAAGTGGTACGTGGACGAGCTGTACGACCGCGTGGTGGTGCGCCCGGTGAACGCGCTGTCGCGCGGGCAGTGGGGCTTTGACCGGGTGATCGACGGCACGGTGGACTTCTTTGGCCGCATGGCGCAGGCGCTGGGGCTGTGGACGGGCCGGGCGCAGACGGGACAGCTGAACACCTACGCCTTCCTGCTGGTAGTGGGCGCGCTGGTGGTGCTGGGCAGCTTCGTGGCCTTCTGACCAGACGCACAGAAATGCAGAGCTTCCTTGGGGTCGTTGAGAGCTTCTATCAGAGCCACGGCATCCTCACGCTGCTGATCGTGCTTCCCCTGCTGGGCGC
>DASQBH010001205.1:0-7502 GCA_035635315.1 Longimicrobium sp. | reverse complement strand
GGAAGCACCACGTCGTCCCCGTCCCCCGCGACACGGTGGCCGCGCTCGCGGCGCGCTTCGCCGGCGAGGTGGGGCAGGTGGACGCGCGGCCGGACGATGCGCGGGCACGGCTGTACGACGTGCTGATGCGCCCGCTGGCGGGAGAGATGGCCGGCGCGTCCGCGCTGGCCATCGTCCCCGACCGGGAGCTGAACCAGGTCCCCTTCGCCGCGCTCCGGTCCAGCGCTGGCGGGCGCTACCTGGTGCAGGACCATGAGGTGCGCACGGTGCCCAGCGCGGCCTTCTTCACCGCCGCCGCGGCCAGCGGATCCGGGCCGCACGACGGGGGCGCGGCGCTGGTGGTCGGCAACCCCACGCTGGACGCCCGCGCGGCACGCCAGCTCCCCCCCCTTCCCGGTGCCGCGCGCGAGGCGGAGAGCGTGGCGCGCCTGTACGGCCGACACAGCTTGCGCACGGGTGCCAGCGCCGGGCGCGCGGAGGTGGTGGAGCAGCTTCGAGAGCACTCGATCTTCCATTTTGCCGGCCATGCCGTCTTCAACAGCGAACAGCCCGAGCTCTCGTACCTTGCGCTCGCCCCGGGCGCCGGAAACGAGGGAACGCTGCACGCGTGGGAAATCGGGCGCATGCGGCTCTCTAATGTGCGTGCCGTCATCCTCTCCGCATGCAGCACGCTGGGCCCGCGCGCCAGCCGCGGCGGGCCCACGGCGGGCCTCGCGTACAGCTTTCTTCGCGCGGGCGCGCCGGCCACGGTGAGCACCCTGTGGGACGTGACCGACGACGCCACCACGGAGCTGCTGGTGGAGTTTCACCGCCGGTTCTCCGCCGGCGCCACCGCGTCCGCGGCGCTGCGCCAGGCGCAGCTGCGGGCGCTGGAGTCACCGCGGGCGGAGCTGCGCGCGCCAAGGGCATGGGCGGCATTCATCTACACCGGCCCCTGACCGGGGGCCCACCCTCATCTCAGGAGCACATCATGCCGTCCAAGCTGCGAGTGGAGTTCTCGGGCCTCTGCCTTTACGTCTACGATGCTGAAAAGGGGAAGGTGGGGGTGCTGATGCCCGACTGCCGGGCCGACACCGCCGACCGCGTGCACCCGGACACCACCGAGGGCGCCTTTCACGCGGGCTACCTGCGGTTCAACCTGGCGAACCTGGAGGGCGTGCCGCAGACCGGCGCCAGCCCCCTGCCGGCGGGTTCCGACCAGGCGGGGCCGGAGTACGAGGTGGTGCACCGCTTCCATTTTCAGCAGCTGGAGTTCGTGGGACTGGCCGATGAAGCGATGGCGGCCCCGGACCTGGGCTTTCCCGACTTTGGTGAGTTTGCCGAGGACGTGGCCCTCAAGCCGGGGATGTTCGGCCCGACTCCGCCTGAGGAACTGCTGATGCGCGCCGTGCTGGAGGGTGGGGCGGTGCAGTCCGCGCGGTTCAACACCTGGAAGCTCCCCGACCACCTGAAGCCCCAGAGCGACTACGGCGGCACGTTCGCCCGCCGCGCGACGTGGACGCGCACCCTGGCGGGTGAAACGGTGACGGTGCGCATCACGCCCCTCCACGGGGAGGGTGATGCCGTGGAGATCACGCTTCGGCCGGCGGGTGGAGAAGACACCATCCTGCTGCGCGTGGCCAACCTGTGCGAAGACAACCCGCTGGAGTGGCCCGAGCTCAAGGACGACGCGAAGGGCCCGCCGGCCACGGACGACGATTTCAAGTGGCTGTACCGGCTGCTGGATTCCACGTCGCAGCCCTTTGAGGAACGGGTACCGGCCAACGCGGAACTCCCCGTGCCCGTGCTGGTGAAGAACGGGCAGGTTGCCGGGGTGCAGGGGTGTCTGGGGGGGATGATCGCCGCCTCGGTGTCCTGAGCCGGAGGAGGCGATCATGGCTCGCACGCGCAATCCGGGCCCCAGGAGGTCTCCGGGCCCGCTGAAGGGGCCGGTGTTCGACGAGAACGCGCTGGTGGTGACGGTTCGTGACCCGGGGATCCTCGCGGGCGCGGCCAGCAGCATCTCGGCGGGGCAGCCCGCCGAGACTCCCGCGCTCGACCTTCTTCACGAGTACGTACGCCGGAACGAAGGGGCGGCGTCGTTTACCATGCTCTCGAGCGGTGAACGGTTTCCTGAGAGCCCCGGACTGGAAAAGGAGCGCTGGCAGCTGGGTGTGGCGGCCGCCGTGGTGGAGGGCGAGCCGCCCCCGCCCACCGTGCTGCACCTTCGGCTGGCTTCGCCCGCCGACCGGGCGCTGGTGGAGGAGGTGATCCGGGGCGAACCCGCGATTACCGCGCACTCGCCGGCGGTTTTCTATCCGCCCGACGTGCCCAAGCCGTTTCCCGGGGTGCACAAGGACCACCAGTGGGCGCTGGAGCGGTGCGGGTTCGCCAGGGTGTGGAACGATCTGGATGGGGCGGACCACCCGGTTCCGATCGCGGTGATCGATTCCGGACGGCACACGGGGCATCCCGACCTGGAGGGGTGCATCGCGCGGCACGAGCCGCCGCTGGATGCGCCGCAGGACGAGTCGTCGGTGCACGCGAGCTCCGTGGCGGGGGTGCTGGCCGCCCTGCGGGGCAACGGGGATGAGGAGGGAATGGCGGGGTGCTGCTCGGCCAAGGTGCACCTGTTCAACGTGTGGAACGGCTTCTTCGACTACAAGGCGTTCTATCGGGCGCTGGAAGACGTTCTGCGCAGCGATACGCGCGTGGTGAACGTGAGCCTTACGGCTTCGGCGTCCGATCCCACGGTGGACGACCTGATCGCCCGGTGCGTACGCGCGGGCAAGGTGCTGGTGGCCGCCATGGGCGACTTCGCCCAGGATCAGAGCCCAAAGATGTTTCCCGCGGCAAGCGAGGGGGTGATCGCGGTGGGGGCCACCAACCGCCGCGACCGGCGATCCGGCATCTCCAGCAAGGGCGATCACATCTGGATCTCCGCGCCCGGCACGGCGGTGTGGACGATCTTTGGCCCCGACGATTACGAGCCGCTGAGCGGCACCTCGTACGCCACGCCCATGGTTTCCGCGGCGGCGTGGCTGGCGCTGCGCAAGCGCCCGGAGCTGACGCTGGAGCAGGTGAAGGTCCTTCTTTCCCGGTCCGTGGCGCCCAGGCCCAACGTAAAGGGTGCATTCTTCGAGGACATTGGGCACGGGCGCCTGGACATGGTGAAGCTGAAGGAGGTCCTGCCCACGGTCTGACGCGGGCGCCGGATCGCGGCTCCCGGCGGATCCGGACCCTCGTCTCCTTCCCCCCGCGGCCGGCCGGACCGGCACCGCCGAATCCCGCGCAGCGGCGCCGCCGTAGAGGGCATACGGCGGCGCCGTTGCACGAAAAGCTGGACACCTTTGCGCCGAAGGGTGTATACTTAGGGCTTCCAACCAGTTACCCCGGGTCGGAGCCCCCTCCGGAGCAGCCGTTGTTGCGCATTCTCTACGTCTCCCACTCGTTCCCGCTTCCCGGCGATCCGCTCAGCAACGTGGGCGGAATGCAGCGTCTGGCACAGGGACAGTTCGCCGCGCTCGCCGAGCACCCGGCGGTGGAGATGCATTCGCTGCTGCTGGAGACGTCGTGGAAGAGCACGCCGTACCGCATGCCCGGGTACATGGCGCGCCTGCTGTGGCAGATCCCCAGCATCGTCAAGCGCGAAAAGATCGACGTCGTCCTCCACTCGTCCATGGTGACGGCGTCGCTCACGCCCACCATGATCGGCGCCATCCACAAGGCCGGCGCCATCGTGGCCGCGGTGCCGGTGGGGCGCGACGTTACGCTGCCCACCATCGGCTACCAGTGGTACGTGCGCCGGGTGCTGCGCTCGCTTGACGCGGTGTTCCCCATCAGCCGGGCCACGGCGCACGAGTGCCTGCAGCGCGGCCTGCCGCCGTCGCGGACGCACGTGGTTCCCTGCGGCGTGGACGCGGCGCTGTTCAACGCCCCCCGCGACCGCCGCGCCGCCCGCCGCGAGCTGCTGCGCGCCATCGGCGAGTCGCCGCAGACCATCGCCGACGACGCGCTGATCCTGGTGAGCGTGGGCCGCCACCAGGAGCGCAAGGGCTTCGCCTGGTTCACGGACAACGTGATGCCGCGGCTGCCGCAGGACGTGGTGTACCTGATCACGGGCGAGGGGCCCATGACGCCGCGCATCCAGGAGGCCATCGACCGCCACGGGCTGCACGGCCGCGTGCGGATGCTGGGCAAGGTGCCGGAGGAGATGCTGGGCCGCCTGTACCGCGGCGCCGACCTGTTCGTGATGCCCAACATCCACGTCAAGGGCGACATCGAGGGCTTTGGCGTGGTGATGCTGGAGGCGGGGATGTGCGGGATGCCCGTGCTGGCCGCCGACCTGGAGGGGATCAGCGACGTGGTGCGCGAGGGCGAGAACGGCCACCTGGTGGCCAGCGAGGACGCGGACGCGTTCGCGGAGCGGGTGATGCGCTACCGCGGCAACCGCGAGCTGGTGAGCGACGCGTCGCGCAGCGCGGCGCTGTACACGGCGCGCCACTTCTCGTGGCCCGCCATCGCCGACCGCTACGTCCGGCTGCTGCAGCAGCAGCTGGGCACCACCACCACGACTACCGGCACCGTCCCGGCGGAGCTCGCCCGAGCGGCAGGGTGAGCGTCCACATCCGCCGTACGTCCCAAGCCGCCTTTCACGAGGCGGCTTTTTCGTGCGGTGGACTGGTGGCGCGGGGCGGTGCGGGCCGTTAATCTCACGTTTTCGCCAACGCGGACGAGACGACACGCCGGCCGGACGGGCCGGCTCACGCATAAAGATTCGGAGACAGGACGATGAGGGACTGGGATCAGTGGCTGCGGGAGCGGGAGTGGTCGCCGGTGCAGGCGGAGGAGTTCCGCGCGCTGCCGGCGGACGAGAAGCTGCGCCGCATTCGCCACAGCAGCGCGCACGTGATGGCCACGGCGCTGCGCCGCGTGCGCCCCGAGGCGCGCTTTGCCATCGGGCCGGCGACGGAGCACGGCTTCTTTTACGACGTGCGGCTGGACGCCCCGCTCACGCCCGAGGAGCTCAAGGAGGTGCAGGAGGGGATGGGGCAGGTGGCCAAGGAGAAGCAGCCCTTCGAGGTGGCCGTCGTTCCCCACGCGGAAGCGGTGGAGTTCTTTCGGGACAAGGGCGAGCAGTACAAGCTCGACATCCTGGAAAAGCTGGTCGACCAGACGGTGACGTTCTACCGCAACGGCGACTTCGTGGACCTGTGCGCGGGGCCGCACGTGCCCGACACGGGCTTCTGCCACTACGTAAAGCTGCTGGCCTCGTCCCCCGCGCACTGGCGGGGCGAGCAGAACCCGTCGCTGCAGCGGGTGAGCGGCACGGCGTGGGACAGCAAGGACGCGCTCAAGAACTACCTGGCGTTCGTGGAAGAGGCCAGGGCGCGCGACCACCGCGTGCTGGGCACGGCGCTGGACCTGTTCAGCTTTCATCCCTGGGCGTCGTCGGCGCTCTGGCATCCGCGGGGGCTCATCATCCGCAACGAGCTGGGGCGCTTCTGGCGCGAGCTGCAGCCGGAATACGGCTACGTGGAGATCCTGAACCCGGTGCTGTACAAGCCGGAGCTGTTCCATACGTCCGGGCACTGGGAGCACTATCACGAGGACATGTTCATCGTTCGCGACGCGGAGGGCGAGCCCGACTGGGCCCTCAAGCCGATGAACTGCCCCGACACCATGCTCTACTACCGCACGCAGGCGCACAGCTACCGCGAGCTGCCCCTGCGCGTGGCGGAGAGCCAGGTGCTGCACCGCAACGAGGTGACGGGCGCGCTGCACGGGCTGATGCGCACGCGCAGCTTCGTGCAGGACGACGCGCACATCTTCCTTGCGCCCGAGCAGGTGCAGGACGAGATCCGGCAGCTGCTGGGGCTGGTGGACCACTTCTACTCGGTCTTCGGGCTGCAGTACTCGATGAAGCTGAGCACGCGCCCCGAGAAGTTCATGGGCGCCATCGAGCAGTGGGACGCGGCGGAGAGCGCCCTCAAGGCGTCGCTGGAGGCGTCGGGCCGCGAGTACACGATCGACGAGGGCGACGGCGCCTTCTACGGGCCCAAGATCGACATCAGCATCCAGGACAGCCTGGGCCGCCGGTGGCAGTGCGGGACGATCCAGCTGGACTTTCAGCTCCCGCAGCGGTTCGAGCTGGAGTACACGGCGCAGGACGGCACGCGGCAGACGCCCATCGTCATCCACCGGGCCATCTTCGGCAGCATCGAGCGCTTCATCGGCGTGATCGTGGAGCACTTCGCGGGCGCGTTCCCGGTCTGGCTGGCGCCGGTGCAGGCCGTCGTCCTGCCGATCAGCGACGAGAAGCACCTGGAGTACGCGCAGGAGGTCACGGCGCGGCTGCGCAAGGCGGGGGTGCGGGCAGAGCTCGCGCAGTACGAGTCGCTCAACTACCGCATCCGCCAGGCGGAAAAGCAGAAGGTGCCGTACATCCTGGTCGTCGGCGACCGCGAGCAGCAGGAGCAGACGACGGCCGTGCGGCGCCACAAGGTCAAGGAGCAGCGCGTGCTTCCCGTGGCCGACGCGGTGCTGGAGATCGCCGACAAGGTGAAGTCGCGGGAGCTGGACGTGCACGTGGCGACGATGGCCGCGAAGTTCGTGGAGCCCAGCGGCGCGACGACGGAGGAAAATCCGTACTGAAGTGCGAAAGTGCGAAAGTGCGAAAGTGCGAAAGTGCGAAAGTGCGAAAGTGCGGGAGCTGGTGAGCGCCCGGCTCCCGACCTGACGAAACCATGTATGTGGCCATGATTCACCCTAGCCGAGCCCCCATCCCGATGCGTACGACATGCACGCGCAGGCTCTCGCTGGCCGGCATCGCGCTCGCGCTGGCCGCAGGGCCGGCCCACGCGCAGGAGCTGCCGCCCGCGCAGGAGGTCGTCACCCGGTACTGGAACGCGATCGGCGGCGTACAGGCGGTGTCGGCGCCGCAGTTCCGGCGCACCCTCGGAGAGATGACCACCGGCGGGATGACGATGTCGGTGAACTTCATCCAGGCCCGGCCCGACAGGATGGTGATGCGCGGCGAGATCCCCGGCCTGGGGACCGTTGAGCAGGGCTTCGACGGCACCATCGGCTGGATGGTGCTGCCTGGACAGGGCGCCCGTCTGCTGCAGGGGCCGGAGCTGCAGCAGGTGCAGAATCAGGCGAAGTTCGACAGCAACCTGCGGTTCGACGAGTACCCGGTGATGGAGACCATCGGGCGCGCCGAGGAGGGCGGGCGCGCCTGCTGGCAGGTGCGGATGGTTACGCCGGAGAACGACGAGGCGCTCGGCTGCTTTGGCGTTGATGACGGCTACCTGCTCTCCCTCTCCGTCACCGCGCCGGAGCAGACCACCATTACGTTCGGCGACTACCGCCCCTTCGGCGCGCTTACGCTGCCGGGGCGGACCGTCGTCAGCGCCGGCGGGGAGCAGGTGGTGCTCACCGTCAGCTCCATCAGCCACGATCCCATCCCCGCGGCGGAGTTCGAGCCGCCCGCGGAGATCAGGGCGCAGCGTTCGAACTGAAGT
>DASQBH010001204.1:0-2046 GCA_035635315.1 Longimicrobium sp. | reverse complement strand
ATCGGCAACGCGGCGGAGCACAGCACGGCCATCATCATGGCGGCCAAGAACAAGATGGACGCGGCCATCAACATCGCGGTGGGCTCGAGCATCCAGGTGGCGCTGTTCGTGGCGCCGCTGCTGCTGTTCCTGAGCTACTTCATCGCCCCGCGGCCCATGGACCTGATCTTCACCTCGTTCGAGGTGCTGGCGGTGGGGGTGTGCGTGGGGATCATGGCGTTCTGCGCGGCGGATGGGGAAAGCCACTGGATGGAAGGCGTGCAGCTGCTGGCCGTCTACATCATCCTGGGGATCGCCTTCTACTTCCTCCCCGTGGCGCCGGGCGTGGGCGGGCACTGATTGATTTCGAGGATGGGGAGCACGATTCGGAGGTGGGATCGTCATTTCGGGATTGTGCTTTGGCGGGGGTGAGGTGCGAGCGGCGTTGCCAGGGCGAATAAATTCGCGGCAACAAGTACACGAAATCCGCCTTCGCGGATTAGCGGGTTTGCGGCACCTCACGTCCCCTGCGCGTGGAGGCATCCCGGTGTGCCCCCGACGCGTTCCGCCGGCATCCAAAGAGCGATTGAAATCGCGGCAACAACGTCACACAGTCCGCCTGCGCGGACTCGGCGGCCCAGCGGTGTGCGGCGTTCCCCGCACCTGCGCGTCCGCAGCCGGGGACACGACCGCGGGAGCGCACCGCAGGTCGGCACGACGTTTATACCCTCTCCCGCTTGCGGGAGAGGGTGCGAGCCTAAGCGAGCGGGTGAGGGCTCCCAGCGGGAACGCGCCGGCGCATCGCACTCTCGCACTCTCGCACTCTCGCACTCTCGCACTTTCGCACTTTCGCACTTTCGCACTCTCGCACTTTCGCACTCCCTGCCTCCCCCGTGGCACGGGGCGTGACACGTCGTCCGGCCCCGGCGCGCGATCTTCCGTCGCGGCCCCCACGCGAAGGACGTGCGTCCCATGATCCCCTCCCACGCGGACCCGGCGGACCGGGTCACCGTCATCGGCTTTACCTGGTCGCCGCGGTCGCACGAGGTGCGCGACTTTCTGGCGCGCAGCCGCGTTCCCTACCTGTTTCGCGACTACGAGCACAACGACCGGGCGCGCGCCCGGGCCGACGAGCTGGGCGTGGGCGCCGACCGGCTGCCGCTGCTCATCTTTGGCGACGGGCGGTGGCTGGCGGACCCGTCGGACCAGGAGCTGGCGGAGCAGGTGGGGCTCAGCACCGAGGCGGAGTCGCCGTACTACGACCTGATCATCATCGGCGCGGGGCCGGCGGGGCTGGCGGCGGCGGTGTACGGCGCCAGCGAGGGGCTGCGCACCGTGCTCATCGACAAGGACGCGCCCGGCGGGCAGGCGGGGATGAGTTCGGCGATCGAGAACTACCTGGGCTTTCCCGACGGGGTGAGCGGCAGCGAGCTGGCCGGACGCGCGCTGCGGCAGGCGGAGCGCTTTGGCGCCGAGGTGGTGGTGGCGCGCGAGGCGGTGGCGCTGCGGGTGGAGGAGCCCAACCGCGTGGTGGAGCTGGACGACGGCTCCGAGGTGCGGGCGCAGGCGGTGCTGCTGGCGCTGGGCGTCTCCTGGCGGATGCTGCAGGCGCCCGGCTGCGACCGGCTGATCGGCCGCGGCCTGTACTACGGCGCGGCGGCCGCGGCCGTTCCCACCTGCCGCAACCGCGACGTGTACCTGCTGGGCGCCGGCAACTCCGCGGGGCAGGCGGCCATGTACCTGGCCCGCTACGCCAAATCGGTGACCATGGTGGCGCCCGAGGCCGACTTCGCGGAAAAGATGTCGGAGTACCTGCTGGACCGCGTCAAGCAGAACCCCAACGTCCACCTGCGCCCCGGCTCCAGGGTGGTGTCCGTGGAGGGCGGCGACCTGCTGGAGAAGATCACCATCGAGGACGTGGAATCCGGCGAGCAGGAGACGGTGGAGACCAGCACCCTGTTCGTCTACATCGGCGCGGCGCCGATCACGGACTGGCTGGATGGCGTCCTCCTGCGTGACGAGAAGGGCTTCGTGCTCGCGGGCACGTTGCTGAGCCAGCGTGATGAC
>DASQBH010001203.1:0-6502 GCA_035635315.1 Longimicrobium sp. | reverse complement strand
GGCGACCTGAGCGGAATCAGCACGGCGGGGGAGGAGAGCGAGCGGGTGCGGCAGCGGGCCGCGGACACCGGCTACCCCTGGCAGCGCGCCGGGATGCCGGCGGAGTTCCTTAGCCTGTCGGGCAAGGTGGGCGCGCAGATGCGGGCGACGGTCTCGTCGTTCGGGCCGCTGCTGCTGAGCAAGGTGCTGGGGCTCAACGACACGCAGAGCAGCGTGCTCACCCTGGTCTTCGAGTACTGCGACGACAAGGGGCTGCTGCTGCTGGACCTTTCCGACCTGCGCGCCGTGCTCACCTGGCTGAGCGGCGAGGGCGCGGACGAGCTGAAGAATTACGGGGGGATGTCGAAGCAGACGGTGGGCGTGCTGCTGCGCGAGCTGGTGGAGCTGGAGGCGCAGGACGCGGAGCGCTTCTTTGGCGAGCCGGAGTTCGACCTGGACGACCTGCTGCGCACGGATGCCGAGGGGTGGGGGGTCGTGAGCGTGCTGGAGCTGCAGGACGTGCAGGACAAGCCGGCGCTCTTCAGCACCTTCATGCTGTGGATGCTGGCCACGCTGTACCACACCCTCCCCGAGGTGGGGGACGTGGACAAGCCCAAGCTGGTCTTCTTCTTCGACGAGGCGCACCTGCTGTTCGACAACGCCAGCAAGGCGCTCAAGGACCAGGTGGAGCAGGTGGTGCGGCTGATCCGCTCCAAGGGCGTGGGGGTGTTCTTCATCACCCAGAACCCGCGCGACGTGCCGGCAGAGATCCTGGGCCAGCTGGGCCACCGGGTGCAGCACGCCCTGCGCGCGTTCACGCCGGACGACGAGGCGGCGCTCAAGTCCGCCGCGCGCACGTTTCCAAAGACGACGTTCTACGACGTGGAGGAGACGCTGACCACGCTGGGGATCGGCGAGGCGCTGGTGACCACTCTGTCGCCCACGGGGGTGCCCACGCAGCCGTTCGCCACCCGGCTGGTGCCGCCCTCGTCGCGCATGGGCCCGCTTACGCCCGACGAGCTGCGCCAGCGGCTGGCGGAAAGCGACCAGGTGCGCAAGTACGCGGAGATGATCGACCGCGAGAGCGCGCGGGAGATGCTGGAGGCGCGGATGGCGGAGGAGGAAGAGGAGCAGCCGCGCGACGACTTTCCCGACGTGCCCCGCCGCGGCGGCCGCACCCCCCGCCGCCCGTCCGCGGACGACGACTACGAGGACCGCGGCCGGGGCAGCGGAAGCCGGGGGCGGGGCCGCCAGCAGAAGAGCACGCTGGAAAAGGTGCTCAGCTCGCCCACCTCCAAGCAGTTCGCGCGGACGCTGGCGCGGGGGCTGATGGGGGCGCTGCTGGGCGGCCGCGGGCGCAGGTAGCAGTCGGGTTGCAGAAGGCGTCACATGTTTCGCCAGAATGTGCGATCCGGACGGGGAACTTCGCACAAAGGCTGAACATAGCCGGACCCGTCGCTGGATCGAATCGGATCGCGTTTCGGCGGATCTTCGGTGGCATGGCGCTTGCCCCTGCGAAAGGGACGGCGGTCGCAGGGCAATCGCGTCTCGCGGGGGGGACGCCGCACCGGAGGTTGCTGAGGATGGCGGCACAACGCATACTCGTCATCGAGGACGAGGCAGGTGCGCGCGAGGCGCTCAAGAGCCTGCTGGACGAGGAGGGCTACACCGTGGCCACGGCCGAAAGCGGGCTGCGCGGGCTGGAGCGCGTAAGCGACTTTCATCCCGACACGGTGGTCTGCGACTTCTACCTGCCCGACATAGACGGGCTACAGGTGCTGCGCGCGGTGCGGTCGCTCTCCGAAAGCGGGATCACGGTGATCGTGATCACGGCCGGGTGCGGGGGCGAGGAGGCGGAAAAGACGCTGCGGCGCGAGGCCGACTTCTTCTTTCAGAAGCCGCTGGACCTGCGCCGGTTCCGCGACGTGCTGCAGACCTCGCGCGGCAGCGGCGCACCCCGGGCGGCGCTCGCGATGTAAACGCGCCGGCACGTCCGCCGCCGCTGCCGCACTCGCACCCTCTCTCACCCGCGTGAGGGAGGGTGCACCCGTGAGGGGGGCCGCACCCGGGGCCCTCACCCGGCTCGTTCCTCGCCTGCCCTCTCCCACAAACCGCGTGGGAGAGGGGATGCACGGCACGGGCGATGGCGCGGCCGGGAGAGTGCGGAGTCCGCCCCCTCCGGGCCGGCACCACCGGCCCACCTCCCCCCAAACTGCTGGGGGAGGGAGGTGCGACGCACCTCAGGGAACGCGATCGAGCTCTCCCCTCTCCGCGAGGAACGAGCGGGGAGGGTCGGGGGAGAGGCCCCACGCGTGAGGGATGCGCGCCCGCAGGGCCGAGAACACGGCGCGCATGCACGGGCGCCGAGGGAACGCCGGTCCGCGGTGAGCGCCGGGGGCTCGGCGCTGTTGGCAACAGTCGTATCGTTGCCTACGGCGCGCGCAGCCCGGCCCGGAGCGCAGCGGAGGGACACGCCCAGACCCGCAGTTCGCCGTTGCCGTTCACGAAGACGCTCAAGATCCACCCTGCACAGAAAACCCGACCATGCGCGAAGACGAAGAAGAGTACGAGGTGGTGATCGAGGAGCGCGGCGGCTTTGGCACCTTTCTGCTGGGGGCGCTGTTCGGCGCGGGGGTGGCGCTGCTGCTGGCGCCCCGCAACGGGCGCGAGACGCAGGCGGAGCTGGCGCGCGCGCTGGGTGGCGTGCGCGAGAGGGCCGGCGGGCCGGTGGACGGGACGCGTCAGTCGGTGGCCGGCCTGGTGAGCCGGGCGCGCGGCGGGCTTACGGGGCGGCTGGACGAGGTGCGCGCGGCGGTGGACGACCGCATGGACCGCGTGCGCGGCGCGGTGGACGAGGGGCGGATGGCTGCCACCCAGGCGCGCGTGGAGCTGCGCCGCCGCGTGGACGAGGCCAAGGCGGCCTACCGCACCAACCGCGGGCCCGCGCCCTCCGGCCCGCGCGTGCTGCGGGCGGAGACGCAGGCGGAGGCGCCGGCCGCGGAGAAGGCGGAGGAGGTGGTGATCACGGAGACGACGGTGGAGCGCGACGCGGGAGACCTGGCCCGCTGAGGTGCGCGCGTTGACGCGGTCTTGCGCTTTGCGGTAGCTTTACGGCATGGCCGAGCGCGCGCCGGAGGGTCGAGCATCCGTAGTGTGGAGGGCCGCCCGTGCGGCCCTTTCGCGCATGTCACGCGGGGGGCTGGATTTTTCCCGCCGCGTGTACATGAAGGCGGGTGACGACGACATCTTCTTTCTGGCCGGCGGGATCGCCTTCAACCTGCTGCTGGCGGCGCTCCCCTTTCTGCTGCTGATGATCGCCGTCTTCGGCTTCGTGCTCAAGCGCGCCGTGGACGACCCGGAGCAGGCGGCGGTCAACTACGTGCTCTCCATCCTTCCCCCCTCGCAGCGCATCGTGGTGCTCACGCGCACGCTGGTGCGCGAGGTGGTGGCCGGCCGCACGCAGTTCGGCGTGATCGGCCTGGTGCTGTTCGTCTGGACCTCCACGCGGCTGTTCGGTTCCCTGCGGTCGGTGCTCAAGCACATCTTCGACCTCCCCGAAGAGCGCCCCATCATCGCGGGCAAGATCTTTGACCTGCAGATGGTGCTGGTGGCGGGCACGCTGTTCGTGCTGAACACGGGCACCACCATCGCGGTGGAGGCGGCGCAGTCGTACGGGGTGGAGTGGCTGGGGCTGGCGGGGCGCCAGGAGTGGGAGATCCTGCAGCGGGCGTCGGCGCGGCTGCTGGCGTTCGGCTTCATCCTGCTGGCGTTCGTGCTCATCTACCGCTACCTGCCGCTGCGCAAGACGCCGTGGCGCATCGCGCTGGTGGCGGCGGTCTTCACGGCGGTCGTGTGGGAGATGCTGAAGGGCGCCTTTGCCTGGTACGTGTCGACGGTGGCGGACTACCGCACCACGTACGGCACGCTGGCCACCCTGGTCCTTCTCGTGCTCTGGGTGTACTACTCGGCGATCGTGTTCGTGCTGGGGGGCGAGGTGGCGCAGGTATACGACCTGCTCAGGCGTCGGCGGAAACAGCGGGAGCTGCTGGAATGAGGAGTGCGAAAGTGCGAAAGTGCGGGAGTGCGAAAGTGAAAAGGTACGAGGGTACAGGGGTACGAAGGTATAGGGGGGGGATCCTCGGGCTTCTGCTGGCGATCGTCTTCGGCGCGGTGGACGCGGGGGCGCAGAGCCTGCCGGGGGCGCCGCTGGCGCTGGCGCACGGGGTGGAGCGCGACGGCGCGGCGCGCTACCGCGACCCGCCGATCGGCGCGGAGGGGCGCTACATCGTGGTGTCGCTGGAGGAGCACCGGCTGTACCTGATGGAAGAGGAGCGGGTGATCTGGTCCACCATCGTGGGCACCGGCACCGGCACGCGCCTGGAGGGAGCCGGGCAGGAGTGGGACTTCTCCACCCCCCGCGGCATGTTCCGCGTGCAGCGCAAGGAGAAGAACCCCCGCTGGTACGTCCCCGACTGGGCCTACATCGAGCGCGGCGAGCGCATCCCCGAGCCGGACGACCCCAAGCGCTGGGAAGAGGGGATGCTGGGCACAACGGCCCTCTTCGTGGGCGAGGGCATCGCCCTGCACGGCACCAACAAGCCCGAGTTGCTGGGCCAGGACGTGAGCCACGGCTGCATCCGCATGACCAACGAGGCCGCGCGGATGCTGTACCACGAGATAGAGGTGGGGACCGCGGTGTTCATCTACTGAGGGCAGGGAATAGGGAATAGGGAATAGGGAATAGGGAATAGGGAATAGGGAATAGGGAATAGGGAATAGCGGGAAAACTGAACCCGCACCCGTACCTTCGTACGTACTTTCGCACTTTCGCACTTTCGCACTCTCGCACTCTCGCACTTCTTTCAATGGCAGAAGCGAAGACCGGCGGCGACCGGATCGCCGTGCAGAACCGCAGGGCCCGGCACGAATACCACGTGCTGGACACCTGGGAGGCGGGGATCGTGCTGCAGGGCACCGAGGTCAAGTCGCTGCGCGACGGCAAGGCCAACCTGCAGGACTCGTTCGCGCGTCTGGACCGCGGCGAGCTTTGGCTTTACAATTTGCACATCTCTCCGTACGAGATGGGCAACCGCTTCAACCACGACCCGCTGCGCCCGCGCAAGCTGCTGATGCACCGCAGCGAGCTGCGGCGGCTGGTGGGGCAGGTGGAGCAGAAGGGGCTCACCCTGGTGCCGCTGGACCTGCACTTCAGCAACGGCATCGCCAAGGTGAACCTGGCCCTGGTGCGCGGAAAGCAGCTGCACGACAAGCGCGAGACGCTCAAGGAACGCGCCGACCAGCGCGACGTGGAGCGCGCCTACAAGAACCGGGACGACTGAGCATGACCAGGGATCCTCGGATGCGACTTCTTCTCGCCGTTCTCCTTCTCGTTCTACTTCCCTACGACCCCGGATTTCTCCCCGCGCAGCCCCCGCCGCAGACGTGGCGGCTGGTGCTGGGCGGCGAGACGTCGCTGATGGCCGAGACCACGGCGCGCGGCTACGCGGCGTTCCCCGCGGGGGCGCTGATGTCACTGGGCGCGCAGCTTTCCTACGGCGGCGGCGAGGTGACGGCGCGGTTCGGCGCGCGGGAGTTCCGCTTTCGCGTCGATTCGCCGGGGGTGCTGGCGGACGGGCGTCCGCTGATGATGGCCAACCCCGTCTACGCGGCGGAGGGGGTGGTCTTCATCCCCGCGGAGTTCCTGGCCACCATCCTGCCCCAGGCGTCGGCCGGGGCGGTTGTGGTGGATGCCAGCGCGCGCATCGTCACGGCCGACGCGGCGGCGCTGGCGGCGCTCCCCTCGGTACCGGCCCCCGCCGCTCCCCCGGTCGCGCTGCCGCAGCCGGGGCCGCAGCAGCGGCGGCTGGTGGTGATCGACGCGGGGCACGGCGGGGTGGACCCGGGTGCCGTGGGGCCCAACGGGACGCGGGAAAAGGACATCAACCTGCAGATGGCCCGCCGGGTGGTGGAGATCCTGCGCCAGGACCCCACGCTGGACGTCCGTCTGACTCGCAACCGCGACACGCTGATCGCGCTGCGCGACCGGGCGAGGTTCGCCAACTCCTGGCGCGGCGAGGGGCAGCCCGCGCTCTTCATGTCCATCCACTGCAACGCCCACCCGCTGCGCTCGGAGACGGGGTTCGAGACGTTCTTCCTGTCCGAGGCGCGCACGGAGGACGCGCGGCGGGTGCAGCAGATGGAGGACGCGGCGGAGCAGTTCGAGGAGCAGCGCGGCGGACCGCGCGGACCGCTGGACTTCATCATGAGCGACCTGCGCCAGAACCAGTACCTGCGCGAGAGCAGCGAGTGGGCGCAGCTCATCCAGGACCGGCTGCGGCAGGTGCATCCCGGCCCCAACCGCGGGGTCAAGCAGGCGGGGTTCGCCGTGCTGGTGGGCGCCTTCATGCCGGCGGTGCTGGTGGAGATCGGCTTCATCTCCAACCGCACCGAAGAGCAGATGCTGCGCGATCCCAACCAGCAGGACACCATCGCCCGCCAGCTCGCCACCAGCGTGCAGGACTTC
>DASQBH010001202.1:0-3779 GCA_035635315.1 Longimicrobium sp. | reverse complement strand
AGCACCCATCCGCCGTAGAAGGCGACCGGCGCGCCGGCGATGGCGAGCGCGTGCACCGCCAGCGCGAGCCCCGCGTTCCCGCCGCCGGTGGGGTGGAACGCCATCGTCGTCAGCCCCATCACCGCGCCGGCGATCATGCACCATCCGCCCAGTGTCTCGCGCCGCATTGACCCTCTCCCGTGCAGGTGGCATTGTCCCCTGCGCGGAGTGTAGGCGGCCGTTCCCCCGCTGTCAGCCACGAAAGGACGATGATGAACACGCCGCCGCGGAGTGTTCGGAAAAACGCGGACGACCGGCGCGTGGTGCGCACGCGGCAGGCGCTGGGCAACGCGCTGGTGGAGCTGATGCTGGCCCGCCGCTTCGACGACATCAGCGTGCAGCAGGTGCTGGATCGCGCGCGGGTGGGGCGCGCCACGTTCTACGCGCACTTTCGCAACAAGAACGACCTGCTGCTGAGCGACGCGGAGCGCTTCTTCGAGTTCCTGGAGCAGCACTTTCTTGCGAACGTGGGCGATTCGCGCCGGGTGGCGCCGGTGGCGGAATTGTTCAGCCACGTGGCGGACTACCACCGGTTCCAGCGCGCGCTGGAGCAGTCCGGCCTGCGCGAGCCCGTGTACGACCTGCTGACGGGGCACCTGGCGCGGATGATCGAGCGGCGGATGGCGGAGCTGTGCCCCGGCGCCGCCACGCCCACACTCCCCCTGGCCGCCACCGCGCGCGTCTTTGCCGGCGCGCTGATGGAGATGATGCGCTGGTGGCTGAACCGCGGCGCAAAACCCGATGCGCGGGAGATGGACGCGCAGTTCCACGAGATCGTCTGGGGCGGCCTGGCGCGCATGGCGCCGCCGCCCACGGACCCAACCTGAGATCGAGACCTTGACCGACACGCTTCCCTCCGGCGGCGCGACGCACCTGGAGTGCACGCGCTGCGGCGCATCGTACCCGACCGAGCAGCCGCACCGGCTTTCTCCCTGCTGCGAAAAGCCGCTGTATCCGCGCTACGACCTGGACGCCATCGGCCGCCGCCTTTCGCGCGACGACCTGGCCGGGCGTTCGGCGGACCTGTGGCGGTACGCCGAGCTCCTTCCCGTGCGCGACCCCGCCAACGCCGTGCGCCTGGGCGAGGGGTGGACGCCGATGATCGACACGCCGCGGCTGGCGTCGCGCATCGGCGTGGCGCGGTGCTGGGTAAAGGACGAGGGGCAGAACCCCACGGCGTCGTTCAAGGCGCGCGGGCTGTGCATGGCCATCTCCCGGGCCAAGGAGCTGGGGATCACGGAGGTGGCGCTCCCCTCCGCCGGCAACGCGGGAAGCGCCACCGCCGCCTACGCCGCCGCGGCGGGAATGGCGGCCCACGTCGTCGTCCCCCGCGACACGCCGTTCCCCATCCTGGAGGAGATGCGCGCGCTGGGCGCGGACGTGGAGCTGTTCGACGGGCTGATCACCGACTGCGCCGCGCGCGTGGCGGAGGGCGCGCGCGAGCACGGCTGGTTCGACCTGTCGACGCTCAAGGAGCCGTACCGCGTGGAAGGGAAGAAGACGATGGGGTACGAGGTCGCCGAGCAGCTGGGGTGGCGGCTTCCGGACGTCATCGTCTATCCGACCGGTGGCGGGACGGGACTGGTGGGGATGTGGAAGGCGTTCGACGAGATGGAGCGGCTGGGGTGGATCGGGGCCGCGCGGCCGCGGATGATCTCGGTGCAGGCCGCCGGGTGCGCGCCCATCGTCCGCGCCTGGGAGCAGGGGACGGAGTACGCGGAGCCCTGGGCCGGCGCCCATACCTACGCCAGCGGCCTGCGCGTGCCGAAGGCCGTAGGCGACTTCCTGATGCTGGATGCCATCCGCGCCTCCGGCGGCGCCGCCATCGCCGTGGACGACGACGAGATGCGGGCCTGGACGCCGCTGGTGGGTGCCGACACCGGCATCTTCTGCGCGCCCGAAGGCGCCGCCACCGCCGTCGCCGCCGCCCGCCTGCGCCAGTCCGGCCACATCCGCCCCGGCGACGAGGTGGTGCTCTTCAACACCGGCAGCGGGTTGAAGTACGTGGTCTGAACGCGAGGGCTTGACGGGAGCGCCGGATTGGATGATCGTAAGGAGTGGCCGGTTTACTCCAGCGGGGAGGTTCGTATGACCGAGATGCTGCAGCGCGCGGTCGATCTGGCTTCGAAACTGCCGGTGGAAGATCAGAACGCGCTGGCGGTGCAATGGATCGAAGATCTTGAATCCGAAGCGCGCTGGGACGAGGCCTTCGCGCGTACGCCCGACGCATTGGCGAAGATGGCAGCCAAGGCGCTTCGAGAGGACGAGGCGGGGGTAACGCTTCCCGTTGATCCGAGACGGGATTGAGGTGAAGTCCCGGACAACGAAGGACTTCAGAGACGCTTTGGACGCTCTTCCCGAAGATGTCCAGCGACTGGCGCGCAAAGCGTACCTCCGCTTCTCACAGGATCCCTACCACCCCAGCCTCCGGTTTAAGCGGGTTCATCCTGTCGAACCCGTCTGGTCGGCTCGTGTGGGTGCACACTATCGGGTTCTGGGGCTTCGGCGCGAAGACAGGATCGTGTGGTTCTGGATCGGCTCGCATGCCGAGTACGACCGCGTGACCTCGATGCTCTGATCCCCTGACCTCCGGTCCCGGATTTGCCACGGGGACGGCGGCGAAATGGTTCGTTATGGATGGACGTCTCGGAATCGGAGGAGAGGGACCGTGACCGAAGTCGCCCGGCCTGGCGGACGCAGGCGGTACGGCATGGCGGGGGTGCCGCGGTGGCTGCTGCTGGTGCTGCCCCTGATCTTCATCGGCGGGTTTGCGCTGGCGAGGACCTCGCCCAGCGTGACCGCGCGCTTCGGGCCGCGCGCGGGGGTGCCGGACACGCTGCGTGAGCTGAAGGTGGCGCAGCCCAGGACGCCGCAGCTGCTGCAGGCCACGTATCTGCGCCGCGCCGTGGAGAAGGTGGATTCGGCGGAGCTGGTGGTGCAGGAGATGGCGGACCGCTACCACATCACCACGGCCATGGCGCGCATGGTCCACGACGCGGCGGTGGAGGTGGGGCTGGACCCGGAGCTGGGCTTTCGCCTGGTCCGCGTGGAGAGCGTGTTCGACCCCGACGCCATCGGGTCGGGAGGCGCCACGGGGCTGGTGCAGATGATGCCCGGCACCGCGCGCGACATCAACCCCGAGATCGACACGCGCAAGGAGCTCATCGACCCGCGCACCAACATGCGGCTGGGCTTCGGCTACCTGCGCGAGATGATCCAGCGGTACGAAAAGCACGGCGCCGACGCGGTGCGCCTGGGGGTGATCGCCTACAACCGCGGCGAGATCTCGGTAGACCGGGCCCTGCGCCGCGGCGCCGACCCCGAGAACGGCTACGGGCGCCGCATCCTGGGCCCGCGTGCGCACGGCGGCGAGGAGTACAAGGGCAAGGGCATCATTCCCCTGCCGCCCGGCGCGGACAAGGACGCGGATGAGGAGGATGGGGAGGAAGACGACAGCTGACGGAGGGCTCCGTCGCCCGTAAAAAGAGGGCCGGGCGCCACGGTGGTGCCCGGCCTCCTGTCGTTTATGTCAAATCCTGGAAAAGGCGTAAGGGGTACAGAGGAACAGACAAAAGCCAGAGATACAGAGGAAAAACCGGTTTCCTCTGTATCTCTGGCTGTTCTCTGTTCCTTATAGTTATTCCGGAGTTATCCACGGGCTGCGAGGAGAGTGCCCCCACGTGTTGCTCCCCGCAGCAGGTTGTGGATAACTCCGCCGAAACTCGCTTTCGCACACACGC
>DASQBH010001201.1:0-2008 GCA_035635315.1 Longimicrobium sp. | reverse complement strand
GGGGCAGTCGGAACTGGGCGCCCCCGGCCGCGGCGGCGTGTACTTTCTGCTGGAGTCGGGGAGCCTGTGGATGGTGCTGAAGACGCACCAGAAGCTGCAGGAGGCCCGCCGGCTGGAGACCATCGCCCGCGAGTCGGGAGAGATCGGGCCCACGACCAAGCTGCCCCTGGTGCGCGACCGCGAGAACCAGCGGGAGGACTGGATCACCCTCTCCATCTTCTGGCTCTTCTTTTCCGGCGCGGACGCGTTCGTTGCCGCGCACCTGCAGGACTTTGACGTGCACGTGAACGCCGTGCCGCGCCCCGGCGGCGGCACCGAGGTGCGCGCCACCGTGCCCGTAGGCCCGTGACGGCACCCGTAGGCGTGTTCGACAGCGGCGTGGGCGGGCTTAGCGTGGCCCGCGAGATCCGCCGCGCCCTCCCCGCCGAGCACCTGCTGTACGTGGCCGACACCGCGTACGTCCCCTACGGCGACCGCGGCGACGACGAGGTGCGCACCCGCACGCTCGCCATCGGCGAGTGGATCCAGTCGCAGGGCGCCAAGGTCCTGGTCGTGGCGTGCAACACGGCTTCCGGCGCGGCGCTGGAGGCGCTGCGCGAGCGGCTGGTCATCCCCGTCATCGGCCTGGAGCCGGCGCTCAAGCCCGCCGTCCGCCAGACGCGGAACGGCCGCGTGGGGGTGATGGCCACCAGCGGCACCCTGCGCTCCGCGCGCTTTCAGCGCCTCGTCGACAACTACGCGGACGGCGTGCAGGTGGTCCGTGATCCCTGTCCGGGGCTGGCGGACCTGGTGGAGGACGGGCTGCTCGCCGGGCCGGAACTGGCGAGCCGGATGGAGGAATACGTCGCGCCGCTGCGCGAGACGGGCGTGGACACCGTGGTGCTGGGCTGCACGCACTACGTCTTCGTGCGCGACGCCATCCGCGACGCGCTGGGGCCGGACGTCCGCCTGCTGGACAGCGGCGAGGCCATTGCCCGGCGCACGCGGCAGATCCTGGAGGAAGCCGGCGCGCTGGCGGAGGGCGGCGCCGGCACCATCCGCATCCTCACCACCGGCGACCCCGCGGACGTGGCGACCATCGTCGGTCGCCTCTGGGGCGCCCCGCAGGACGTGGAGCGGCTGGAGGTCTGAGGGGGCGGTGCGCTCCGGACGGCGCGGGGAGCGCCCCCTCCGGGCCGGCACCACCGGCCCACCTCCCCCAAAAACCCCTGGGGGAGGTTGGTGTCGGGCCGGCTCCGGAGCGCTTCGGCTCGTTTCCTCGCCGGCTGAAGGCCTGATGATGCGACCCACTTACTCATCGCCGGCCCTGGCCCACCCGAGCTGGTGAAGCCCCGTTTTGCGAGGAACGAGCAAAGACGGGGCTTATGGCCTTTCTAGCCGCGGGATTCATCCCGTGGCGGGGGCCCGCGCCTACGATGCCCGCGCGACGAGGCCCGTTTGGCGGTCTCATTCGGCGGCCCCGCTCGTAATCCGTACGCTCATGGCAGGTAGGGCATTCCCCGACTACGGTGCCCGGATCTATCCTGTATCTTACCTCCGTACAAAGAGATAACACGGGGCGAGTGCCCCCTGGATGCGGACGGTAAAATGAACGCACACGCTGCCACCATGCCGGCTCACAAGGACCCCGCCGACTCCGCCACGGGGCGGGGGATGACGCTCTACCTGCGCGCGCTGCGGCTGCGCTGCCCGCACTGCGGCGAGGGGGCCATCAAGGGGTCGTGGATGAAGATGAAGCGCACCTGCCCGGTGTGCGGCCTGCGCACCGAGCGCGGCGAGGAAGACTTCTTCCTGGGCGCCATGATGTTCAACCTGGTGCTGGCCGAGTTCCTGGTGGTGCTGGCGGTGGTTGGCGCCACGATCGCGCTCTGGCCGGAGGTGCCGTGGAACTCGCTCACCTGGATCGCCCTGGGGCTGGCCGTGATCGCGCCGTTCCTGTTCTACCCGTTCGGTCACGCCATCTGGCTGGCGTCCGACATCCTCATCCGCCCCGTCACGCGGGAAGAGA
>DASQBH010001200.1:0-2849 GCA_035635315.1 Longimicrobium sp. | reverse complement strand
CGCAGCGGCCCCGGCAAGATGAACGAGGCGGTCGCCACAGTGTCGAAGGGCACCGTGGTGACGGCGGTCGCGGAGCAGGACGGGTGGCGGCAGATCACCTCGCCGGTGAGCGGCTGGGTGAGCGCGCAATACCTGCAGGCCGCCGTCCCCGCGCCGGCGTGATTCGGAGCGCACCTCCGTCCTCGTGAGCCTTCACGCAGGGGACGCAGAGGAAAAGAAAGGCGCAGAGAACATCATCCGTTCTCTGCGCCTCGTCTTTTTCCCTCTGCGCCCTCTGCGTGAAACCGCCGTTCAGCTTTCCGGCGCCGCGGCCTCGGCGGGTTCGGCAGGCTGCGCGTAATCGGCCAGCACCTCGCCGTACTCGTCGAAGAGCGGCGGCGGGCCGGGAACCTTCGTGCCGCCCTCCACCATCGACTGCAGCATCAGCGCGTTGGCGACGGCCTTGCCGCGAAAGTGGTTGTTGGTGACCACGAACACGTCCTCCGTGGGCGGCTCGGCGGCGATCTCCCGCGTGCGCTCGGCCCAGGGCTCCAGCTCCGCGGGCGAGTACAGGTAGTCGTAGCGCTCGTCGCGGCCGGCCTTTTCGCGGAACCAGTCCTTGTAGTTGCGGCCGTGCACGCGCACGTAGCCCACCGGGGAGGTGACGTGCGCGCTGGGCTTGATGCTGTTCTTGAACAGCGGCTGGTCGATGTTCACGAACCCGATCCCCCGCTCCACCAGCGCGTCGAAGAACGCCGGCTCGTTCCACGTGGCGTGGCGCACCTCCAGCACCAGCGGGTAGTGGCCGAACGTTTTCGTTACGTCGTTCAGCCACTCGCGGTTCTCGTCCGTGCGCTGAAAGGACCACGGAAACTGCAGCAGCACCGCGCCCAGCTTTCCGCTCTCCAGCATGGGGTCGAACCCCACCCGCACCTCGTCCACCTCCGCCTTTGTCCACGCCGTCTTTCGCTGGTGCGTAAAGCGCTGGTACAGCTTCATCGCGAAACGGAAGTCGGGGTTGTGCTCCGTCCGCCGCAGCCAGCTGTCCACCGTCTTCGGAGCCGCGGGGCCGTAGAAGGTGGAGTTGATCTCGATGGTGTCGAAGTAGCCCGCGAGATAGGCGAGCGGATCGAACTTCTTTGGCTTGGGGGCGGGATACACCACGCCTTCCCAGTCCTTGTACTGAAACCCCGCCGGTCCGTACCGGATCATCCCTCTGTCTCCTTTTGCGCGTCTGTGGCGCTTCAGGAGCGGAGCAAGGGATAGACCGGACGGCGCGATCCGCCGCATTCAGCGCCGGCTCGCGGGCCCCGGCCGGCGCGAGATCCACAGGCCGCCGCACGACGCGCACTGTGCCGCCAGCCGTTGCTCCCCGTAGTCGAGCACGGCGGAGTGCTGCCGCTGGCCCCGCAGCCGGAACGCGAGCTCCGCCATGAGGGAGTACCACCCCCACTTGCGCCACGGGATGTGGATGGATGCTTCGCCGGCGGCCAGCGGAGTGCCGCAGACGGGGCAGTTCAGCTCGCGCAGCACGCCGTTCTCGTCCCTCACCTGTGCCGGCTCCACGTCTCCTCCTGGTGCGTCGTCATCTCACTACCGCGCCGCTCGTACGCTTTCCCGCGCCAGCCTGTTTCGCGTTCCCGACGGTTGTTCTCAATCCTCTGAGTCCGGCATAGGGCCTCACGCAGAGTTAGCAGAGTTAGCGGAGTTGCTTCGTAGTGTCTCCCCAGAATGGACTGCGAGGGAACGGCACGAGAAAACTCCGCTAACTCCGCTAACTCCGCTAACTCTGCTGACTCTGCGTGAGGAATCGTTTTTAGAGACTCGGATCTGGCGCCGGCCGGAGGGATCGAGTACCTGTTGAGTTCTCGCGAACACGGCCCGCGCGACGGTGTTCACCGGCGACGGGAAACGCGAAAGACGCGCGCCGTAAACATCCATCGCCCAAAGACTTGCCCGCATACGGCCTGCTTTTTGCCGCGCATACCCCTTCCTGCGGGGGGCACGGGGGCGACGAACGGGGGGGAGACGTGGTGGACGGCGCGAACGGCAAGACCACCATTCTGGTGGTGGACGACAACAGCGACAACGTAGAGATCCTGCGGGCGTTCCTGGAGTCGCGCGGCTTTATCGTCGCCGAGGCGCGCGACGGGCGTACGGCGCTGGCGCGCATGGAAGAGGTGCGCCCGGACCTGGTGCTGCCGGACGTGATGATGCCGGGGATGGACGGATGGGAGGTGTGCCGCGTGATCAAGCAGCACCCGCAGCTGGGCGACACCAAGGTGGTGATGGTGACGGCCAAGGGCGGCTTCGAGGACAAGATGGAAGGGCTGCGCTCGCGCGCGGACGACTACGTGGTCAAGCCGGTTGACTTCAAGGAGCTGATGGAAAAGGTGACCCGCAACCTCGCCGCCCGGGGCAGCCAGGCGTGAGGATCGTCGGATATGCCGCGGACGAGGGGTTCCGCGCGCGCCTGGAAGCCGCCGCGGCGCGCAGCGGCGCCGAACTGACCCTGGTGCAGCCCGCCGGCGGAGGCAGCGCCTCCAACGACGACCAGTTCTTCTCCCTGCTGCGCACCCATCCCGACGCGGCGCTGCTGGAGATGCGCCGCGGCCTGCTGGAGCGTACCCGCGAAGAGGCGGGCACGCGCGGCATCGCCGTGCTGGTGGCGTGCCGCGACGAGGCCGAGGCGCGGCAGGCCATCCGCGAAGGGGCCGAGGAGTGGCTGCTCTCCAGCGCGACGGAAGAGGAGATCGCCGCGCGCATCGAGGGCGCGTGCGAGCGCCTGGCCCGCAGCATCAAGCCCCGCGACGCCCGCGAAGCCGCCGACCACCTGCGCTACGAAGAGCTGCTGTACGACCGCTTCACCG
>DASQBH010001199.1:0-3358 GCA_035635315.1 Longimicrobium sp. | reverse complement strand
GGTGATTTGCCGCCACTCGTCTCGCCAAACACCCTCTGTCACTCGTGCAGGGCGGGTCTGTCAAACCGAAAGAACGTTTGTCGATTTGGCCGAACGGGAGCGGTATGCGGGTTGCCTTTTCCCGGGGCAGCCGGCGCGGATGAGACGGTGCATCCCCGCCTTTGAAGAATCGACACCGTCGAGACTTTCGGAGAACCCAGACCGGAGGAAACGACCATGGCACTCTATCCCACCAGCACCCGCTACGCCGAGCCGTTCGACCATCTGTTCGACACGTTCTTCGGCAACGCCGGCCGCACGGCCAACGGCAACAGCCTGATGCGGGCCCCGGAGACGGACGTCATCGAGACCGAGCGCGAGATCCGCGTGGTCACCGAGATGCCCGGCCTCAAGCGGGACAACATCGAGCTGGACGTGGAGAACAACGTCCTCACCATCCGCGGTGAGAAGCGCGAGCAGCGCACCGAGGGCGAGCAGGGCCGCTGGCACCTGGCCGAGCGCCGCTACGGCACCTTCACCCGCAGCTTCGTGCTGCCGCGCGACGTGGACGCCGACAACATCCAGGCCGCCTTCCAGGACGGCGTGCTGACGGTGACCATCCCCAAGAGCGAAAAGGCGCGCCGCCGCCGCATCGAGATCGGCGGCGAGGCGGGCCAGCAGCAGCTGGGCACCGAGAGCGAGCAGACGCAGGGCTGATCGCGATTCGGTGGATGAACACGGGGCCGGCGGAGCAATCCGCCGGCCCTGTTTCGTGTGTCGGCACGCCTCGTCCGCGCCGACGACCACCGCACCACGGGCTGAAGCCCGCGGCTATGAATGCCATAAGCCCCGTCTTGCTTGTTCCTCGCAAACGGGGCTTCACCTGCTCGGGTCGGCCGGGGCCGGCGCGCGTCACGTCCACGGCGCGCCCGTCCACCTGTACGCCCCATCGGCGGGAACGCACCAGAGGCTGTTGCGACGTCTATACCCTCTCCCGCTTGCGGGAGAGGGTGCGAGCCTGAGCGAGCGGGTGAGGGCCTTTTCCTGCCATCTTGATGAGACATCCGTGTCCCTCCTGCGGCGCATGTTCCTCAGCTTTTTCGAAGTTTAAATCTTCTGACAAATTGAATACGGCATTGGGGCACAATCACTTACGCGCAGGATCACCCTACGCAGGCGCGGGGAACGCCGGTTGCCGTACGCTGTTTGGGGCTGGTGAGGCCGCCGCACAAACGGTAGTTTTCTGCCGGCTGGCGTGATCCACCTTCCCGCGGGACGCATCCACCCAGAACGTCCCGGCACACCCCCACGGAGACCTTTCACACGGTCTCCGTTCGTGCAACCTGATCCATATCCGGAGACCCACCCATGGAAAAGTTCGACGCCGTATTCATCGGCAGCGGCCACAACGCGCTGGTCGCCGCCGCGTACCTTGCCCGCGCCGGGCGCAGCGTCCTGGTGCTGGAGCGCAACGATCGCCCCGGCGGCTTTGTCCGCACCGACGAGCTCACCCTTCCCGGCTTCAAGCACGACACCTTTTCGGCCGCGCACCCGCTCTTTCTGACGGGCGCCGCCTACGCCGAGCTGGGGCCGGAACTGGAGGAGCGCGGGCTGCACTACGTCAACACCCCGTACCCCACCGGCGTGTCGCTCCCCGACGGCCGCACCGCCGTGTTCTGCCGCGACTTCGGCGAGCAGGTGGCCGAGTGCGAGCGGCTGGCCCCCGGCGACGGCGCCGCGTTCGGCGCGATGATGCAGGAGTTTGGCGCGCACGCCGGCGACGTGTTCGGCCTGTTCAACCTGGACCTGGCCAGCGACGAGGCCAGGAAGGTCATCCGCAAGCTGATGGTGAACCGCGAGGGCGCCGGCTACACCGACTTTGCCGCGGACTTCTTCACCACCGCGCGCGACGTGCTGGAAGGCCGCTTCAAGAGCGACGTGTTCCAGGCGATGGTGGCGCCGTGGGTGATGCACCTGGGCCGCACGCCGGACGGCGCCAACGGCGGCTTCTGGGTGCCGCTGACCATCATGGCGCTGATGGGCGGCGGCATGGCGCTCCCCGTGGGCGGCAGCGAGATGCTGGCGAAGGCGCTCGTCCGGCTGATCGAGGACCGCGGCGGAGTGGTGCGGTCCAACACCTCCGTGGAGCGCATCGTCGTCAAGAACGGCCGCGCCGTCGGCGTGCTCACCGCGAACGGCGACGAGATCGGCGCGGACACGGTGGTCGCCTCCGTGGCGCCGGACCAGATGTACCTCAAGCTGCTGGCGGACGCCGACGTCCCCGCGCCGCTGGTGAAGCGCGCCGGCCAGTACCGCTACGGCCGCGGCTGCGTGCAGATCCAGCTCGCCCTGTCCGAGGCGCCGCAGTGGTCGGATCCGCGGATGGCGCAGACGGGGCAGCCGCACCTGGCGCGCTCGCTGGCGCACACCGCGCTGCACGTGACGCAGGCGATGAACGGCTGGCTTCCCGCCGAGCCGGCGATCTCCATCGACGTGCCCACTACGCTGGACCCGTCGCGCGCGCCGGAGGGCAGGTCCATCATGCGCATCCAGGTGCTCGAGATCCCCACCCGTCCCCGCGGCGACGCGGCCGATTCCATCGACGTGGGCGACGGCAGCTGGACGGCGGACCTGAAGCAGCGGTTTGCCGAGCGGCTGATCGGCATCGTGGGGCAGCACCTGCCCAACGTGCCGGGCGCCATCCTGGGGATGCACGTCACCTCCCCGGCCGACATCGCCGCCTTCAACCCCAACAGCGGCCCCGGCGACCCGTACGGCGGCTCGCACGACGTGTCGCAGAGCTACCTGTTCCGCCCGCTGCCGGGGCAGCCCAGCCACCGCACGGCCGTCCCCAACGTGCACATGCTGGGCGCGGCGACGTGGCCCGGCCACGGCATCAACGGCGGCAGCGGCTACATCGTGGCCCAGGAGCTCCTGGGCACGCACAGGCACGCGGAAAAGATGGCCGGCGCCGTCTGATCCGGCGCGGCTGACGGAAATCGGAGGGCCGGCGGAGCGATCCGCCGGCCCCGTGTGCATCGACCCCATAATGTTTGCTTGCGCCGGTGGATGCTCCCATGCATCATGCACCCACGGCCCCACCGCGCGCGGCCCGCTCCGCCGGCTCGACCGGACTACCGGTCCCGCGACGTCTACATCCCGCGGCGCCCTGGCAAAGCCCACCGGCCCGCGCGGTGGGGCCCGACCTCGCAGCCCCCGTGATCGCATCCAGCGGTCACGGGGGCTCTGTCGTTCCGGAGCGTGCGAACTCCTGATCCGCAGCATCATGAGCGCCGTTCACTCTGTGCGGCTCTCTATTCAGGCCTTTAATTTGCGTCGTCTCCGCGCCCTGTTCGCAGGTCCGGGTGGGGGTGCCGAT
>DASQBH010001198.1:0-2655 GCA_035635315.1 Longimicrobium sp. | reverse complement strand
GGCCACTTTGGCGGCAACCGGCGCGACAACCTCACGCGCACCAACAGCCTGTACACGCGCGGCCTGGCCGTGCCGGGGATCTTTGACGCCAACAACGCGGCCGTGACGCCGCAGCTGGAAGACTGGCGCGAGCGGCGGCGGGTGAACTCGCTGTACGGCATGGCCACGGCGTCGTGGAACGAGACCTGGTTCGTGGAGGCCACGGCCCGCAACGACTGGTCGTCCACGCTGCCGGAGGGGGGCAACAGCTACGTCTACCCCTCGGTGGCGTCCAACCTGATCTTTACCCAGCTGGTGGACGTGCCCTTCCTGTCGTACGGCAAGGTGCGCGCGAGCTGGAGCGAGGTGGGCAACGACACCGACCCGTACAACCTGATCGACCCGTACGTCACCGACGAGTTCTTCAACAACAACCCGCGGCTCACGGGGAGCAACCGGCTGCGGAACCCGTTCCTGAAGCCCGAGCGCACGCAGTCGTGGGAGATCGGCACGGAGCTGCGCGGCGCCGGTGACCGGCTGGGACTGGAGCTCACCTACTACGACAAGGTGACCCGCAACCAGATCGTCCCCGTGCAGGTGACGCCCCTGACGGGCGTGACGGAGCGCATGCTGAACGCGGGGCAGATCAGCAACCGCGGGTGGGAGGTGCTGCTGAACGCCACGCCCCTGCGGCTGGCGAACGGGCTGGAGTGGGAGGTGAGCGCCAACTACACCCGCAACCGCAGCAACGTCGACGAGCTGTACGAGAACCTGAACCAGCTCACCATCGGCTCGTACTACACGGTGAGCGTGCAGGCGCGGCCGGGTGAGCCGTACGGCGTGATGTACGGCCGCAAGTACGTGCGCGACAGCCAGGGCAACATCGTGGTGAGCGCCACCAGCGGGCTGCCGCTGGCCACCGGCCCCATCGAGGCGCTGGGCAAGTACGACCCCGACTGGACGGGCGGGCTGAGCAGCCGCGTCTCGTACCGCGGCGTGGCGCTCAGCGCGTCGCTGGACGGGCGCTTTGGCGGCAACATCTTCTCGCTCACCAACGTGTACGGCCGCCGCAGCGGCGTGCTGTACGAGACGCTGCAGGGGCGCGAGGTGGCGCACGCCATTGCCGACGGCGGCGGGATGATCGTGGAGGGGGTGAAGGTGGTGAACGGCGATACTGTGCCCAACGACCGCATGGTGACGGCGCAGGCGTACCACAAGAGCCTCACCAACATCAGCGAGGAGTGGGTGTACGACGCCACCTTCGTCAAGCTGCGCGAGGTGCGGCTGGGCTACGACGTGCCCGACTCGTTCAGCCGCCGCATGGGGGTGCGCGGGATGAGCGTGGCGCTGGTGGGCCGCAACCTCAAGCTGTGGACCGACGTTCCCAACATCGACCCCGAGACGGCGTTCAACGCCAGCAACGTGCAGGGCTTCGAGTACGGGCAGCTCCCCTCGGCGCGCAGCGTCGGGTTCAACATTTCCGTGACGCCCTGAGGAGGAGACACCCCGATGAACGACCTTCGCATTCTTTGCCGCGCGGCGCTGCTGGCCGCGCTGGCGGCCGGGGCCTCCGCGTGCGAGGACGGCCTTACGGAGCTCAACCAGAACCCCAACCAGCCCGAGGTGGCCGCGGCCGAGTACCTGTTCACCAACGCCGTCGAGGCCGCGGTGGGGCGCGCCACGGGCGACGGGCTGAACATGGACCTGACGGGGCTCTTCGTGCAGCACTACGCCGAGAGCCGCTTCAGCGAGCAGGACCGGTACGAGATCAGCGACGCCAACTCGCAGACCCACTGGACGGCGTTCTACTCCGGCCCGCTGCAGGACTTCAGCGAGGTGGTGGAAAAGGGGCGCGCGGAAGGCCGGCCCAACGTGCAGGCCATGGGGATGATCATGCGCGCCTGGACCTTTCAGGTGGTCACCGACCTGTGGGGCGACGTGGGCTACACCGAGGCGCTGCGCATCCGCGAGCCGGGCGCGGGGAACGTGGTGGCGTACGACCCGCAGCAGGTGGTGTACGCGGGGATGCAGCAGGAGCTGCGCGACGCGGCGGCGCTGCTGACGGCCACCGGGGCGCGGATGGGCGCGGCCGACATCCTGTACCAGGGCAACCCGGAAAAGTGGCGCCGCTTCGCCAACTCGCTGCGGCTGCGGATGGCCATGCGCCTGAGCGACGCGGCGCCCACGGCGTCGGCGGCGGAGTTCGCCGACGCGCTGGCGGACGGGGTGTTCACCAGCAACGCCGACAACGCGGTGCTGTGGTACCTGGCCAACGGCACCAACGGCCACCCGATCTACGAGTACGAGAGCATCCCGCGCATCGACCACGCCATCAGCAGCACCATGGTGGACTCGCTCAAGAGCCTGAACGACCCGCGGCTGCGCTTCTACGCCAAGCCCACCAGCGCGGGCACCTACCGGGGCGAGGCGCCGGGCGACACGCGCGACCAGCCGCTGAACCAGATCTCGCGCATCGGCGAGTGGTTCGCGCGCGCCGACGCGCCGTCGTACGTGATGACCTACGCCGAGGTGCTGTTCCTGCAGGCCGAGGCGGCGCAGCGCGGCTGGATCCCCGGCGACCCGGCGGCGCTGTACCAGGCGGCCATCCGGGCGCACCTCACGCAGTTCAACATCGCCAACGACGCGTTCAACGACATCCCGGCGGACAGCGTCAAC
>DASQBH010001197.1:0-3501 GCA_035635315.1 Longimicrobium sp. | reverse complement strand
GGGGATGCCGCCGCGCAGCAGCAGCACGGCGCCCGTCAGCAGAGTCGCGGAGACGGCGAACTGCAGCACCGCCAGCGTCTTGCGCGCCAGCGTCTCGCCCGAGCCTGCGGTGGCGCGCGCGCCGACCGTCAGCGCCGCGTGCAGGCCCCTCCGCGCCGCCCGCGCCGGGGGGATCGCCGCCGCCAGCAGCGCCAGCGCCGTGAGCGCGGCCACGACGGCCGCCGACCATCCCGCGACGGTGAACTCCGCCGCCAGCCACCCCGCGTCCGCCGGCCAGCTCCGCCGCGCCGCGGCGCCCGCCATCATTCCCAGCAGCAGTCCCGCGCTCCCGCCCGCGGCGCCCACCAGCGCGCCTTCCGCCAGCGCACGGCCAGCGAGGCTCAGCGGCGTGGCGCCCACTACCGCGCGGACCGCCGTCTCGTGCCGCCGTGCGGAGGCGCGCGCCAGGAGGAGTGTCGCCAGGTTCACCGCCGCGCCGGCGATTACCAGCACCGCCATGGCCAGCGCAACCCACGCGAGCGCGTCGATGGTGTCCGCGCGGAGGGTGTCGGCTGCGCGCAGCTCCGGCGTCCATCCGCCGTGCCGGTCGAAGGCAGGCGGCGCGGGGGTGGGGCGGGGATGCGAAGCGTCCATCGGCCAGCGTCAGCACGGGCCCAGCCAGCGCCGCCCCCAGCGCCAGCGTGGCGGCGAGCGACGCGGTGAAGCCGCGGGTCCTGCGCAGCGAGCGGCGGATCGGGTGGAGCGCGTGGGGCAGGGGCATCGGCGCGGGGCTCGGGCGGACGGGGCGGATGACGGAGGTTGGATGCCGCCGGGGGCCGGATTGATGGTTTGACGGCAGGCCCTCCGCGCACCACTTTTGCCGCCGCCGCCAGTCCGCAGATCGGCGGCGGATCCCCCTGAGCGGCAAGGACGACGGTGCAGAGCTACCTGGACGGCGGGGTTACGGTGGAGGTGCTGGGCGGCGACAGCGCCGCAGGGCTGTTTCGGGCGGGGGACGCGCGGGGCGGCGTCGCCTGGCTCACCCGCGGCGAATCGTTCGACTTCCTGCACGTGGTGGAGTTCAGCCACGTCGGGGCGCGGCGCGGCTTTCACGTCCACCAGGGCCACCACGAGCGGCTGTACGTCTTTTCCGGCACGCTGCGGCTGCTGGCGGAGCGCGACGGCGAGCGGCAGGATCTGTCGCTGCCGGCCGGCTCGCTCGTTTCCTTTACGCCCGGCGTGGCGCACGGCTTCATCGCCGAATTCCCCGCGCTCGCCGTCTCGTTCGGCACCGGCACCGATCCGATGGCGGACACCACGCCGCGCCCGGACCTCGGCGGCTGATCTCCTGACAAGGTGTTGCTGAACTTCGGGAAGCAGCGTGTGATCGTGGTTTGGCTAAGAGTGTGTTTAAGAATCGGCTTACCTGCTTGACTTCCTGAGGGAGGCGCCGCGCCTAACTTGCTGCTACGAAAGCAATTTGGCGCCGACCGAAGGATCTCGCCGGCAGCACCCGGGGGCTGGATCGGTGCCGCGTGGCCAGCCCCGCAATCGCCGAGACGAGATCCTTCGGTCGCGCGCAAGCGGTCAAGCAACTTCAAGTTCCGGAGGCGCGCTCCCTCAGGAAGTCAATCCTCGGTTATCTGAAAGACCAGATTCTTAAACACGCTCTAAGACCCCGGGAAAGCGCAGCGTGTCATCCTGAGGGAGCGCACACTCGCAATCAGAAGTACCACAATCGCTTGTGCGCGACCGAAGGACCTTCTCTCCGCCACCGAGGGGCAGGCTCCGCGGCAGGAATCCAGCCCCACAGTTCTGCGAGCAAGATCCTTCGGTCGGCGCCAAAGTGCATCGCTTCAGCGAGTTGGGAGTGGCGCCTCCCTCAGGATGACACCTCGCGGGGGAGGTTGGCACTACCCCAGGGGCGGTTCACGCGCGGGCGCGCGGGCGCGCGGAGGTTTAACGATGAGGACGCGGTTGATGGCTTCACCCGCCCCCCGATACAAAAGTCTTGCGTGATGTTAATCAACCGATTAATTAATAGATGCAGAAGGACGGGAAACCTGAGCGGCAAACGAGAATGGCGGACGAGGCAGCGGGGCGGGACGCGGGAACGGCGGAGGCCATCCTGGACGCGGCGGAGCCGTTGTTCGGCAGCCAGGGGTTCGCCGCGACCACCATCAAGCAGATCGGCAAGGCGGCGGGGCTGAACCCGGCGCTGATCTACTACTACTTCGGCAGCAAGGAAGAGCTGTATCGCGCCCTCCTGAACCGCCTCTTCGGCACGCTGTCGGAGCGGGGGGCGGAGCGGCTGGCGACCGTCTCGTCGGCGGAAGAGGCGATCCGGACGCTGATGACGCTGCAGTCCGAGATGATGCTGCGCAGCCCCAGCCTGCCGCGCATCCTGGCGCGGGAGATGGCGGACCACGGCGCCGCGCACGCGCAGGAAGGCATCGCCCACCTCTCCGCCACCCTCTTTTCGCGGCTGCACGCGCTCATCCGGCACGGGCAGGCCGCCGGCACCATCCGCGGCGACCTGGACGCGCGCTTCGCCGCCGTCAGCACGGTGTCGCTCATCCCGTACTTCCACATCGCCAGGCCCGCCGTCGCCATCCTGATGGGGGAAAGCGACGAGATCACGCGGGAGCAGATGGAGGCGTACGCGCGCCATGCCGCGGACTTCGTGCTGGCCGCGCTCGCCGCGCCCGGAAAGGGGGGTGAACGATGAAACGAGGTCACGTGCCGGCTATTCCCCATTCCCTGTTCCCTATTCCCTGGCTGTTGCTTCTCGCCCTGGCCGCCTGCGGGGACGACGGGCCACGAGAGGCCACGGGAACGCTGGAGATCGTGGAGATCGACGTCTCCCCCATGCAGCCCGCGCGCATCGTGCAGATCCGCGTGCGCGAAGGAGATACGGTGCGCGCCGGGCAGGTGCTGGCCGTGCTGCAGCAGCCCACCACGCAGGGGCAGGTGCCGCTGGGGCAGGCGCAGGTGTCGCAGGCGCGGGCGCGGCTGCGCGACCTGGAGGCGGGTTCCCGCGCGCCGGAGATCGAGCGCGCCCAGGCCGAGGTGCGCGTGCGCCAGGCCGAGGCGGAGCGCGCCGCGCGCGAGATGGAGCGGCTGCGCGTGCTGACCGAGGCGGGCGCCGTCAGCCGCCAGACGCTGGACAACGCCCGCGCCGCCGCCACGCAGGCGTCGGCCCTTCGCGACGCCGCGCGCGAGAACCTGCGCCTGGTGCGCGAGGGCGCGCGCGCCGGCCAGGTGGAGGCCGCCCGCGCCGAGGTCGCCGGCGCCGAGGCCGCGCTGCAGTCCGCCCGCGAGACGGCGGGCGAGCTCACCCTGGTGGCCCCGGTGGACGGCGTGGTGATGCTGCGCGCGGCCGAGGCGGGGGAGATGGTCGCCGCCGGGCAGCCGGTGGTCACGCTGGGCGACCCGCGCCGGCCGGATCCGCCGAGCCCGCCGTCCGCGCGGAGGCGCTGCGCAAGACGTTCGGCGCGTACGCGGCGGTGGACGGGCTGGACC
>DASQBH010001196.1:0-2270 GCA_035635315.1 Longimicrobium sp. | reverse complement strand
GTTGGCGGAGCGATGGCGGCGCACCGCGTCGTGGAACGCGCGGTCCAGCGCGGCCTGCATCCGCGCGTCATCCTGCCAGACCCCGTCGATGCGGTCCTCAGTCATCGCGCCCTCCATCCGTCCGGGTGAACGCCTGCTCCTGGATCTCGCGCCACGCGTGCTCGTCGTACACGTGCACGGGGCGAAACCGGCCGCCGCGCGCGATCAGCAGCCCGCCGCATCCGTGCACGTCGCGGGCGGCATGGTACACGCGCCACTCCGCGACCGCCGGCCGGTAGCCGCGGTCAAAGCTCCCGACACTGCGGAGAAACCGCCGCAGGACCGCGTCGGGCGGGATGGAGTGCCCGCCCATGCGGACGCGGCCTTTCACCCGCCGCACGGCCATGTGCGCGTTGGGAAGCCACAGGTACAGCAGATGGCTCTCGTACCCGGCCGCGTGCAGGTCCCGCAGCGTCCGCCGCAGCGACTGGCCCGACATCGTCGTCTCGATCGCGAAGTCGGCGGCGGCCTCGCGCAGCCGTTCGATCTCCGCGTGCATCATCCGTCCGGCGCGGATCGCGGCGCCCTCACCGGGGAGCTCGCGTTCCATGGCGTCCGCGTCCAGGTACGTCCCGATGCCGAGCTCCCTCAACAGCCACTCCGACGCCGTGGTCTTTCCCGCGCCGTTGATGCCGGCGATGATCACGACTCGTGGTCGCCTGATCTCCATGGCTCGTCTCCTTACGCGTGTACGGGGGGCGGGGCCGCGGTGGCGCGGTCCAGGGAGCGGTACTGGATGGCCTCACTGATGTGCGCGGTGGTGATGTCACCGCCGCCGTCCAGGTCGGCGATGGTGCGGGCGATCTTGATGACAGCCTTATAGAGCATTACCTTCTTCTGCGGGAGGTCTTCGGGTCTCCTGCAGGGAGCCGTCCGGCCGGGTATGTCCCGGTAGCGGAGCGGTTGTCCGGATCCGAACGTGGTCCGGCTCGTATGACTTCTCCCCGTCCCGCGATTGCCTGGCGGTGGGATGCCCTGAGGCCTGGTCTGAGGCGCGCTGTGCCGCGCCTTGGGCTGGGCTTTCTCTCGGCCCCCACGCGAATGGCTACCGAGAAGAACAACCACAGCCGCAAGGCGGGCACGCGCTCCGTCAGCGGCACCACGGAACCGGTCGAGGCCGGCTCCGAGGGCTCCACCCTTCTTATACCCCGCACACTCCCGCCTGAGGGTGCCGCCGCCCCGTCCTTTGAGGCTGATGCGGAGAAGGGCCAACTCGTATCGGGCCAACCAGACGGTGCCGCGCTTCCGTCCGCCAGTAGGGATGGGGCGAACGAGGCATCACTGGTGGTACCTCGGCCGCCGCATCGTGACCCTCTCAGGAAGGTGGCGATGAGCAGCGAGACTCAACGGCAGCGGTATGCAGGCACCCGGACGGCGCTGGTTGGCGTCGACGCGGGGAAGTTCCACCACGTGCTGTCGGTGCGGCCGCGTGATGGTGACAACTCGAAGGCACTCAAGTTCGCGGTGACGCGAGAAGGCTTCGATCAGGCGGCGGCGTTCATCCGGAAGGTCGTCGGCGGTGTTGACCCGGGCGAGATCCTGGTGGGGATCGAGTTCGCCGGGAACTGTGGCTTTACGCTCGCCCAGTACCTTGGTCAGCTCGGGTACGAAGTGGTGAGCATCCGGCCGGTGGACACGAAGAACCAGAAGCGGACGACGCACCGGCGGGCGGTCAAGACGGACGCGAAGGACGCGGAGACGATCCTGTCGCTCCTGTTCCAGGGAGCCTGGGTCTATTTCCCGTTCCGGGATCCGGAGTACGCGGCGCTTAGGTACCTGCTGAGCGCGGTGGACCGGGTGACCTCGCAGCGCTCCGGGGTGGCTACCCGGGTACGCTGGGCCCTGCAGGTTGCCTTTCCGGAGCTGGAGGCGATCCTTGGCTCTCAGAGCTTCACGAAGCACCAGACGCCTCTTGCCCTGCTGGACGCTTTTCCGGGCCCGCAGGCGCTGCTGGCGGCCTCGAGGGAGGAAGTCTTGGCCGTGGTGTCGAAGGCGAGCCGCGGCCGGCTGAAGGACGAGTTCGCGGATAGGCTGATCGCGGCTGCGGAGTCGACGCTGGCACTGCAGGTAGCGCAGGATCCGATCGGCCGGGAGCTCCGTCTCCTCGTGGCTCAGCTGCGCTTCCTGGGTGACCAGCTGGACCAGCTCCAGGAATTGGTGCTGGAGACGCTTCAGTTGATCCCCGAGTCCGTCTACGTGATGAGCGTACCGGGGGTCGGACCGATGACGGC
>DASQBH010001195.1:0-3075 GCA_035635315.1 Longimicrobium sp. | reverse complement strand
AGCCGCCCGGGACTGAGGCAGGCCGGCGGCGACACCGCACGAGGCAGATCGCGCGTCTCATCGTGCCTTTGTGCCGTACGCCCGCCAAGCGAATGAATTCGCGGCTGGGACAACGCAATGTCCGCCTTCGCGGACGGGTTCGTGCCGCACGACAGCCATGTGCCTCGCGAACGGCTATCCCCGCCATTGAAGCCCCGCGCAGTTTGCGGGGCTTTGTGCATTTCCAGCCGCGGCTTTAGCCGCCCGGGAGCGAAGCCGGCCTCATCGCTACAGAAACTCCGGCGCGGGGTTGGGCTGGCCTTCGGCAAAGCGTGAGGGGCGCAGGGGATGGACGTCCATCGATGATGCAGAGCCGTCGAGGATCATCTCGGCGAGCAGCTGGCCCAGCGCGGGGGAGTGCATCACCCCGTGGCCGGAGGAGCCGTTGGCGAGATACAGGTTGTCCACGCCGGGCGCGGGGCCCAGCAGCACGTGGCGGTCCGGCGACATCTCGTACAGTCCGGCGACGCACACCGACGGATCCACCCGCGCCTCGCGCAGGCACGGGAGCCAGCGATGCGCGCGGGCCAGGATCTCCGGCAGCCAGTCTTCGTCGAACGTGGTGCGGAACGGCTCGGCGGGATCGTGCTGGTCGGACCAGAGCATCACCACGCGGCCGTCGCGCACGCGCAGGTGAAAGCCGGATTCCACGAAGATGGTGAGCGGCATGCATTCCGGCAGTGCGGCAAACGGCTCCGTCACCGCCACCTGCCGCCGCTTGGGTGTCACGGGGATGTCGACGCCCGCCATCGCCGCCACCTGCCCGGCCCACGCGCCCGCCGCGTTCACCACCGCGCCCGCGCCCACCTCTCCCGCATCCGTCCGCACCGCGGTCACGCGGCCGTTCTCCACCCGCATCCCGCGCACGGCGGCTCCGTACTGAAAGCGCACGCCCATCCGCTGCGCGGCCTCCGTGTAGCCGCGCAGGATCTGCAGCGGGCGCGTAAAGCCGTCCGTGGGGCAGTAGACGCCGCCCACCAGCCCCTCTGCCCCGACCGCCGGGTTGATCTCCAGCGCCTCGTCCACCGTCACCCGACGCGCATCCTGCACGCCCAGCGAGCGCTGCATGGCCTGGGCTTCCAGCAGCGCGTCGAGCGTCTCCTGCTGCTCGGTGAGGAAGAGGTAGCCGCAGGGGCGGTAGCCGGGGTCCACGCCCACCTCGTCCCCAAAGCGCAGCAGCTTTTCGCGCGCCAGCAGCGACAGCCGCACGTTGGGCTCAGAGCCGAACTGCACGCGAAAGCCGCCGGTCGCCTTGCCGGTGCTCCCCTGCCCCGGCCCCGCCGCGGCGTCCAGCACCAGCACGCGCGTGCAGCCGCGCGACGCAAGGTGCCACGCCACGCTGGCCCCGATCACCCCACCGCCCACGATCACCACGTCGTAGCTCTCCACCGCGCCTCTCCCGGCCAGGTTTCCGCACGCTCCCGCCGAATGACAACGAATCCGGAATTACCCACCTGATTTCCGGAGAGTGTGTTCAAGAATCTAGTCTTCCAGATACCAGAGGATTGACTTCCTGAGGGAGCGCACCTCCGGAACTTGAAGTTGCTAAACCGTTTGCGCGCGACCGAAGGATCTCGTCCCGGCGATCGCGGGGCTGGCTACGCGGCACCGATCCAGCCGCCGGGTGCTGCCGGCGAGATCCTTCGGTCGGCGCCAGATTGCTTGCGCAGCAGCGAGTCAGGCGCGGCGCCTCCCTCAGGAAGTCAATCGGTCAGGCTGATTTCTAAAACACACTCTCAGGAAACCAGCGCTCTTTTCCCGGACCGGGTATTATCAAGCACCTCCCGCAAGAGCGAAAGAGCGCAGGCGTCGTGAGGCGGCGCGAGTGATGCGTACTTTGATGCACCGCCCTATCGACGTCACCGTTGTTGCCCCCCTGAGCACACACGGAGCGGGATGGATGTAGCGCTGGGCATCATCGAAGGCTTTTACGGCCGTCCCTGGTCGTGGGAGGAGCGCGAGTCAACGATCGCGTTCCTCGCACCGCACGGATACGGCTTCTACCTGTACGCGCCCAAGGTGGACGCGCACCTCCGGCGGCGGTGGCAGGAGGACCATCCCCGCGATGTGGCGGACGGGCTGGCGCGGCTGGCGGCGCGGTGCGCGGAGCTGGGCGTGCGCTTCGGCATCGGCACCAGCCCGTTCGAGGTGCGGGACTTCGGCGCGGCGGAACGCGAGGCGCTGGGGCGCAAGCTGGCGTTCTTCGACGCCATCGGCGTGCGCGACCTGGCGATCCTGTTCGACGACATGCGCGGCGACGTGCCGGAGCTGGCCGAGCGGCAGCTGGAGATCGTCGACTGGGCCGCGGGGCGCACCGCGGCGGACCGCATCATCGTCTGCCCCAGCTACTACACGGACGATCCGGTGCTGGACCGCGTCTTCGGGCAGCGGCCGGCGGGATACCTGGAGCGTCTGGGTGCGGGACTGGATGCGAAGATCGAGATCTTCTGGACCGGCGAGGAGGTCTGCTCCGCCGAGCTTTCGCCCGGGCACCTGCGGCGCGTGGCCGAGCAGATCCGCCGCAAGCCGTTCCTATGGGACAACTATCCCGTGAACGACGGGCAGCGGATGTCGCAGTACCTGCACGTCCGCGGCTTCACCGGCCGCCCCGCCGCCATCGCGGACCTCATCGCCGCGCACGGCATCAACCCCGCCCTGCAGGCCACGCTCACCTGCATCCCGGCCCTTACGCTCGTCGAAAGCTACGAGCGCGGCGAGGCGTACGCGTACTTCGAGGCCACGCGCCGCGCCGCCGTGCAGGTGCTGGGTGACGAGCTGGCGGAGCGGCTGTACGAGGACGTGCTGGTCCTGCAGGACGTCGGCCTCGACCGGCTGGATGAAAAGGCGCAAATGATCCGCGAGCGCTATGCCGGCGAGGACCATCCGGGGGCGCGAGAGATCATCGCCTGGCTGGACGGCGAGTACCGCATCACCGACGAGATCGTCCAGACGCAGTAGCACGAGCCCGCGCACTTCACGCGATCTTCCGCACTCCCCCCGCAGCTTCCCGCCGCCGCGATGCGCCGGCTTCACGGC
>DASQBH010001194.1:0-6255 GCA_035635315.1 Longimicrobium sp. | reverse complement strand
AGGGCGTGGACCTGGCCGGCGCGCGGTACGGGCTGGGCCACGGCGTGCACCGCATCCCCACCGGCGAGCGGATCGTGTACCACAGCGGCGGCAATCCGGGCTACCTGGCCTACTTTCTGGTGATGCCGGAGCGGGGGATCGGCATGGTGCTGGCCGCCAACGGCAGCGGCGGCGTCCCCGTCCTCACGCGCCTTCTCCAGCTGTGGAGCGAGCATTACGGCGTCCAGATCCAGAAGCTCTACTGACCGAAGAATGAAGACGCCGCGCCCATGACGCAGGCCCTGTACGACCGCATCGGCGTCGGCTACAGCGCGTACCGCCGGCCGGACCCGCGCATCGGCGCGCGCATCGCGGACGCGCTGGGGCCGGCGCGGAGCGTCGTAAACGTGGGCGCCGGAGCGGGTTCGTACGAGCCTGCGGACCGTGCGGTGGTGGCCGTGGAACCCTCCGCCGAGATGGTGCGCCAGCGGCCGCCCTCCGCCGCGCCCGCCATCCGCGCTACCGCCGAGCGCCTGCCGTTCCGCGACCGCGCATTCGACGCCGCGATGGCGGTGCTCACCATCCACCACTGGCCCGACTGGCGCGCGGGGCTCGCGCAGATGCGGCGGGTGGCGCGCGGCCGCGTGGTGATCCTTGCCTTCGATGTCGATCATCCCGGCTTCTGGCTGGTGCGGGACTACTTTCCCGAGATTGCGGCCATCGACCGCATGACCATGCCGCCGCTGGCCGAGATCGAGCGCGTCCTGGGCCCGATGGAAGCGCGCCCCGTGCCGGTCCCCGCCGACTGCTCCGACGGTTTCCTGGGCGCGTACTGGCGCCGTCCGGAAGCGTACCTGGATGCCGGCGTGCGCGCCGCCATCTCCGCCTTTGACAGGATCGGTACGCTGCAGGCCGGCCTGGACCGCCTGCGCGCCGACCTGGTGGACGGCACGTGGCATCGCCGGAACGCCTCGCTGCTCGCGCTGCCGGAGCTGGACATCGGCTACCGCCTGATCGTCGCGTGAACCGCGCTTCTTTGGAAATGCACCGAAACCTGCCAGGCGCTGGTTCGGGCCACTCGCTGTCATTCTGAGGAAGGCGCCGCACGCAACCGTCTTTTGCCCGAACGCCTGTGCGCCGACCGAAGAATCTTATCGGAAACGGGCAGGTTCTCGCGCGAGGCCGTCGTAGCCCCTATGGCTTCACTTCACACCGAAATCTGCCAGGCACTGGATCGGGCCACTCGCTGTCATTCTGAGGAAGGCGCCACGCGCAACCGTCCTTCGCCCGAACGCCTGTGCGCCGACCGAAGAATCTTTATCGGAAACGGGGGCTTCCCGCGCCGAAGCCAGTAGCCGACAGGACCGTGCGCCCATCGTAAAGATTCTTCGGTCGGCGCACCCGGCAATCGTGCATCTGGAGAGGACCGGGGGTGCGCCTCCCTCAGAATGACACCGTTTGCCGGATCCGTATCCCCAATCTTTAGATTTCCCAAGCAAGCGCCGCACGGAAACATGAACGAGCCGCAGACGAGCGACCGCGCCGCAGCCACGCTGCACCTGCTGACGGGCGCGTGGGGCTCCGGCAAGACCTCGCTGATTCCGCACCTGGTGCCGCTGGTGCCGCAGGCCGTGGTGTTCGACTGGGATGCGCTCCTTCCCGGATTGTCGGCGGCCGCGGGCAAGGATGCGCACCACGATCCATCTACGTGGGAGGGGCTGCGGACGATGTGGATCGCCATCGTGGAATCCGTGCTGGCCGGGGGCCGCGACGTGGTGCTGTGCGGCCCGGCCACGCCCGGCGACTTCGTGCGGAGCGGGATCGCCGCGGAATCCATCCGCTGCGCCTACCTCGACCTGCCGGACGAGGTGCTGGCCGGGCGCCTGCGGTCCCGCCGCGAGCGCGAGCAGGACGTCGCCGACGAGCTTGCGTCCATGGCGGCGCTGCGGGCATCTGCCCACACACCGCTGCCGGTCGACGGGCTGGACCCGCGCGAAGTGGCCGGGCGCGTGGCCGCCTGGGTCCGTGCGGTCCGCGCCCAATCCGATGCCGCCGGCTGAAACCGCAAACGGATGCTTCTCGTCATCTGAATCATACCGCTACCCGCGCCGATCGCTCCACGCCACGCTACATTCCGCGGCGGTGGTGCGCCGCCGACGCCACGCGGGATGCCACACCCCTGTTTTCTCGCTTCGAAAGACGCACGTGCCCATCGCATCCACTCCGGCCGACCCCGCGCCGCCCTTCAGCGCCGCCCCCAACTGCAGGCGATCGAGACTTTCGCCGCGGATGCGGCTGATCATCTTTTTCGGCGTGCTGTTTCCGCTCAAGTACGCGCTTCCGTACACGGGCATCTCCGCTGCCGCGCAGGTGGTCGCGCTGGTGCTGGTGGCGACGGGGCTCGTCGGCGCCTTCTGGTTCGCGTGCGGCGAAGGGCGGCGCGGCGGCCTGCTGCTCGTCGCGATGCTCTGGATCGCGGCCATCGCCAAGATCACGCTGCAGTGACCCGTGCGCCCGCTCTCCATGCCAGCACAGGCACCCAGCCCCATGTGGTACGAATCGTGTGAGAATCCCCAGGCGTTCCGGGAGCTGTACGACTCGGGCGAAGGGCTGGATCGTGTGCGGATGTTCGCGGTCATCCTGCACGAGAACGGGCGCAACCTGGAGCTGCGCGTGGAGCTTCCGCGTCTTCCCGATCATCCGCCCGAGCGGTGGCTGTGGCGGGAACCGGAAGCGGATCGCGTACAGGTCACGCTGCAGGTATGGTTCGTCGAAGACCTGAGGATCGAGGGATGGACGCCCGGAAGCGCGGGCCTGCTCACGCTCGCCCGCGCCGGGGACGGGCTTGCCCTGGCGTTCGAGTCGGAGGCGGTGCGGATCACCACCCGCTGCGCATCCGCATGGATCGCGAAGTTTTCTCCGTACTACATGGGCGACGAGGACCTGTAGGGGCTCGCGCCATCTGCCCATCATCTCCCGTCGCCGTCACCCACCGCCTGACGAACGCCGATGAAGCGCGTTGCCCCGCTGCTCGCCCTGGCCGCCACGCTCGTCCTTGCGCCGCTGCACGCGCAGCAGCCCACCCCCGCCGCGTGGACGGACGCGGCGCTGGCGGCGCGGCTGGACAGCCTGACGCACGGGTTCGGCGGCACGGTGGGGGTCTACGTGCGGCACCTGCGCACGGGCGCCGGCGCGGCGATCAACGCCGATTCCGTCTTCCCCACGGCCAGCCTGGTCAAGATCCCCATCCTGCTCACGCTGTACGACCAGGTGCAGCAGGGACGGCTGGACCTGGACGCGCGGGTGCCGTACCCCGACACGCTGAACTACCGCTACGTCGAGGCCACGGACGTGGTGGGGTACATGGTGGCCGGCGACACGCTGCCGCTGTCGGAGCTCGCGTTCCTGATGCTCACGGTGAGCGACAACGTGGCCAGCCTGTGGATCCAGGCGCTGGTGGGCGGGGGCGCGGCGGTGAACGAGTGGATGGCGGCGCACGGCTTTGCGCAGACGCGCGTGAACTCGCGCACGCCGGGGCGCGAGGAGGCGCGCTCGGTCTACGGCTGGGGCCAGACCACGCCGCGCGAGATCGCCGAGTCGCTGGTGATGATCCGTGAGGGCCGCGCCGTGAGCCCGCGCGCCTCGGAGGAGATGTACCGCCTGCTCACCAAGGCGTACTGGGACGACGTTGCCCTGTCGCAGATCCCGCCCACCGTGCAGGCGGCGTCCAAGCAGGGCTTCGTCGACAAGTCGCGCAGCGAGGTGCTGCTGGTGAACGCGCCCGGCGGCGACTACGTGCTGGCTGTCATCACCAGGAACCAGGTGGACGAGAGCTACGAGGAGACCAACGAAGGCCATCGCCTGATCCGCGCCGTCTCCCGTGCCGTGTATGAGCACTTCAACCCGGACGATCCCTGGCGCCCGCTCCCCTGATCGCGAAGGTCCAGGGGGGAATCGAGAGAAACACGGAGCGGGATCGATTCGTAGGCGTAAGGACGTCCACCGCTTACGCTGAGACACGAGCCGTTCCATGACCGCGTTTTTCTGCCTGCTGGGTGCCGGCGTGCTCTGGGTCCTGTACGAGATCGTCGGCACGATCGCCGTCGGGCTGCTGGGCGAGGTGCTGGGCGTGGTGCTTTGGCCCGTCTGGCGCGTGCTCAGCTTTGTGCTCCGGCCCGTCGGTCGTGTGCTCGGCCCGGTGCTCCGGCCCATCAGACACCTGGCGGAGGGGCCGCTGGGCGGCCGGGGCGTCGCCCTTCTGTGGCTGGGTGCGCTCGCCTCGTACTGCTTTTTTCCGTATAGCATCTCGGACGCCGCCTCCCCCGCCGCCCGCGCGGTGGGATTGGTTGCGTTCCCGTTGTTGACTCTGATCGCGCTGGTCCGCACGATGGATCTGCGCCACCGCCGCCGGCCCGACGGCGTCATCCGCCGCGGCGACCTCTACGTTCCGCCGCCGGACTCCGGCCCTGCATCCCGGTGACAGGGACCCGCGCTCTCTGCGACCACGTTCGATCCGGGCGATGATCCCGAAAACGAAGTACGCCGCTCCGCTTCACCGCAAAAGATCATAGATGGAGCCGTTGAGTCCCATCCACACCGCGCAGCTGTTCCCCGGCCTGCACGCGGAGCTCATCACGCTGCTGCGGGGGCTGGATGACGAGGACTGGGCGCGCCCCACGGTGGCGGGCGCGTGGCGCGTGCGCGACGTGGCCGCGCACCTGCTGGACGGCGACCTGCGCCGGCTGTCGGCCGGCCGCGACGCGCACCAGCTGCCGCCGGACGGGCCGGTCGCGTCGTTCGGCGACATCGTGCAGCTGATCGATCGCGCCAACGCGAGCGGCGTGGCCTACGCGCAGCGGCTGAGCCCGCGCGTGATCACGGATCTGCTGGAGGTCACCGGCCGCTGGGTGTCGGACTACATCGCCACGCTGCCGCCGAACGGGGAGGCGCTGTACCCCGTGGCGTGGGCGGGGGAGGACCGCTCGGAGAACTGGATGGACGTCGGCCGCGAGTACACGGAGCGCTGGCATCACCAGATGCAGATCCGCGACGCCGTGGACGCGCCGGGCGTGCTGCTGGAGTGGAAGTGGCTGCGTCCGCTGCTGCACCTGTCCGTGCGCGCCCTTCCCCGCGCGTACGCGGACGTGGACGCGCCGCAAGGGACCGCCATCACCTTTCACGTGCAGGACACCGACAGCTTTTCCGTCGTGCGCACCGCATCGGGGTGGCAGGTGTTCCACGGCTTTGCGCACGACGCCGCGGCGCTGGTGCGCGTCGGCTCCGACACGGCGTGGCGGCTGCTGTACAACGCGCTCCCCGCCGACGTCGCCCGCAGGGAGCTGGAGATGGTGGAGGGCGACCGCGCGCTCGCCGAGCCGCTGTTCCGCGCGCGCTCGGTGATGGTGTAGGCCGTCCCGGGACAGGCGGCCCCACACCAAACCTCTTGCCTGCGCGCGGCGGGCCGCGCTTCTTACACCCCGGCCGCTCCCCGCGGCCGGGCTCTCCAGCCCCTGCGCCCCACCATCCTCCCGGCACGCTCACCCCCACCAGGAGCCAGACCATGGACGCGCATCCGGTCACCCGCTGGAGCGGGACTGCCTTCATCCTCGCCGGGGCCTCGCTGGCGCGCTGGCCGGCCCTGCATCCGTGGAACCAGCTGGCGGGGGCGGAGGCGGGGCAGAGCACGGCGTGGATGCTCTCCCACACCTTTCACTTCCTGGCGGGCTTCTTTGCGCTGCTGGGCCTTGCCGGCCTGGCCGCGCGCCCGCGGACGACCCCTGTGTCGCGGCTGGCGGCGATCGCGTTCGCGGTGGCGTTCACCGGCGCGGCGCTCTTCACCGCGACCGGCGTGTTCACCGCGTTCCTCTGGCCCACGCTCGCCACCCACGCGCCGGCGACGGTGGAGATCACCGGTCCCTTCTTCTCGCCTCCGCATCCGCTCATCGGCATCACCAGCCTGGTGTTCTGCGGCGGGTTCGCGCTGCTGGCCGCGGCGCTGCGGCGCGACGGCACGCTGTCGCTGCCGGCCAGCGTCACCCTGGCCGGCGGTGCGCTGCTGCTGGTGATCCCGCCGCCGCCCATCACCCCCGCGCCGTGGTTTCTGGTCGTGGCCGCGGGCGCGGTGTTCGGCGCGGGGCTGGTGCTGCTGGGCCAGGCGCTGCGCAGGGGCCCCGCCGCGGCCGCCGCGGGACAGCCGGCTCACCCCGCGATCGCCTGAGCCTCATTGGCTTCGCACCGAGATCCGCCAGGCAGTGGATCGGGACGATCGCTGTCATT
>DASQBH010001193.1:0-2345 GCA_035635315.1 Longimicrobium sp. | reverse complement strand
GTGCGGCGGCTGCCCCACGACTACGGGCTCAAGCCGCGCGGCCGCAATCCCAACGGGCTGCTGGGCTTCGTGTACGCCGGGGGATGCCCGGAGACCATGGCGCGCTTCATCGCCCGGCAGACGCGCATCTCGCACGCGGCGGGGACGGGCGGCGTGTCGGTGGCATGGGCCATCGACGTCCGCAACCACCGCATCCACACGCACGACAACCCGGTGTCGATCTTTCCACCGGTGATCATCGCCGCCCGGACGGTCTATCCCGGGCTGGAATTCCTCCAATCAATCGTGGAAAAGATGCCGGACCAAGTGACGGAGAGCCTTTCGGCATCGCCACCCCCCGCGCGGAATGCGGGCGGCCATGGGGGGGAGCCGGACGCATACGACCTGTTCATCGCCTACGCCAGTGAGGACGCGCAGGTAGCGCGCGAGATCATGCACGAGCTCACGGCGCGCGGCCTTCGCGTGTGGCTTGACAGGACCGCGCTTCGGATTGGCGATTCGCTTAGCCAATCCATCGATCGCGGCCTGGCGGGCTCGCGGTTCGGGCTCGTGCTGCTGAGCCGCAACTTTTTTCAGAAGCCCTGGACGCAGCGGGAGCTGGGCGGAATGTTCGCGCGCGAGACGACGGAAGGCAGGACGCTCGTGCTGCCGCTGTGGCATGAGATCGACGAACGTGAGATCGCGCGGCACTCGCCGATACTCGCGGACAAGTATGCACTCAGGACCTCGGACGGCATTTCCTTCATCGCGGATACGCTCATGGACATGTTTGATTCTCGCGCCGCAGGCGATGCTCCCGCCCCGGTCGTTCAGCCGCGGAACGTCAGGCTCGGCACGGATGGAAAGATCCACATTCTCTTTCTCGCCGCCAACTCGGTAAACCGGGCGCTGGACCTGGAGTGGGAGATCAAGCGCGTCGAAGCCGACCTCCGTGCCGCGAAGGAGCGCGACCGGCTGGCGTTCAAGCTGGTGTCGGCGGCCACCTTCGACAGCATGATGCAGGCGATGCTGGACGATTCTCCAACAATCGTCCACTTTTCGGGCCACGGCCAAACGGAAGGGATCCTGCTGCGCAACGAGGCCGGCCAGTCGCAGCTGGTCTCCGGGAAGGCGCTCGCAAGCCTGTTCAAGCTCTTTCGCGAGACCGTGAACTGCGTGGTGTTGAACGCGTGCTGGTCAGAGCCGCAGGCGCGCGCCATCCGCGAGCACATTCCGCACGTGATCGGCACGCGCGCCGAGATTGCGGACGATAACGCGGTGGCGTTCTCCACCGGGTTCTACAAGGCGATCGGCGCGGGCAGAGACGTGCCGTTCGCGTACGAGATGGGGCTGGCGCGCGTGCAGGCGGAGAGCGACGACGCCGGAGAGCTCGTCACGCTGCTTTGAACACCGCCGCTCTCCCCGGGCCCTTGCGTCGGGCGCGCGGCAGCCCCAGAGTTCAAGTTCCTTTCGTCCTCGAAATCGGGGGAGACGGCCATGGAGAAGATTCGCCTGGACCTGGACGACCTGAAGGTGGAGTCGTACGCCACGGAGAGCCTGCCGGAGCAGCGCGGAACCGTGCACGCCGAGGAGATGTCCTGCCCCTGCGGCACGTCCAAGATCGGCGGCTGCTGGTGCACCGAGTGCTGCTGAGCTGACGCCGGCGGCACTCCCGCCGAAGCCGGAAGCCCTCTCCCGACGCGGTCGGGAGAGGGCTTTTCTCACGCCGGTCACTTGGTCCCCGGCCCATATCATTCGAATCCGCAAAAAATCTGGTCTCATACCGAATCCGAAAATAGAGTGCGTGACTTCCTGAGGGAGGCGCCGCAGTAAACTCGGCCCTTTCCGGAAGCCCGGCGCGCCGACCGAAGGACCTCGCCAGAAGAAACGACGAGGCCTGGCTCGGTGCTCTGATCCCGCCCCTGCGTGGCGGAAAGAAGGTCCTTCGGTCGCCCGCAGAACGCAATGCGAGCCGCTGGACTTGCGCGGGCGCTCCCTCAGGAAGTCACGTTTCTTTTTCCGGATTCGGTATCCTACGTAATCCGGAAATAGAAAGCATGACTTCCTGGGAGGGTGTTGCTAAACCTCTCACGAGAACTGTCATCCTGAGGGAGGCGCCACTCCACAACTTGTTGATTACGAGGGCCTTGGCGCCGACCGAAGGATCTTGCTGGCAGAATCGCGGGGCTGGATTTCTGCTCCGGGGCTGGCCTCTCGACGACGGAGAGAAGATCCTTCGGTCGCGCGCAGGTACTTGTGTGACTTCTAATTACACGTGGTGCGCTCCCTCAGGATGACACCGATTCTCTCCGATGCCCGAGGTTTAGCAACACCCTCTGAGGGAGGCGCCGCTCTGAGCTTGCCCC
>DASQBH010001192.1:0-3234 GCA_035635315.1 Longimicrobium sp. | reverse complement strand
TTTGGCGGATCGGCGTTGAGGGCGCATCAACCCTGGCAGACCCTGGTCGCGTCAGAGGCACCGGACGGAACGCTCCGTCCGCGCGGCACGGCGCCGGCTTCCCGGCCCCGTCCGCGCTCCCCTTCCCCGCCCCGAGCCGACATGACCCGACTGCTCTGCCGCTGCGCCCTGCTCCTGCTGGCGGGATGCACCGCCCGCCCCGCCGCCGCACCCGATCCCGCCGGGGCCGGCGGGTACGCGCTGGCCAACGGCCGCTGGTGGACCGGCGAACGCTTCGAGCCGCGCACAATATACGTGGTGGGCGGCACCTTTTCCGCCGCGGCGCCGGCGCGGGTGGACAGCACGGTGGACCTGCGCGGCGGGTTCGTGGTGCCCCCCTTCGGCGACGCGCACGCCCACCACTTCGAGTCGCAGGCCACCACCAGCCGCATCAACGAACTGTACCTGCGCGACGGCATCTTCTACGGGATGTCGCTCACCAACTGGACGCGCCGCAAGGCGGAGGTGCTTCCCTTCTGGCGGCGCCCGGAGACCATCGACGTCGCCTTTGCGGACGCGGGGATCACCGGCACCCGCGGGCACCCGATCGTGGTCTACGAGTCGCTGGCCCGCGGGCGCTACGACTTCAACGCGGACTCCCTCCGCCCCTGGACCGACCGCCGCGCGGAGGGCGACGCCTACTTCATCGCCGACACCGAGGCGGAGCTGGACGCCGTGTGGTCGCGCGTGGTGGCCAGCGAGCCGGACATCATCAAGATCTACCTGCAGAACAGCGAGCGGTACGATGCGCTGCTGGCCGACACCTCGCGCCTCGGCCACACCGGGCTCAACCCCGCGCTGGTGCCCTCCATCGTGCGGCGCGCGCACGCGGCGGGGCTGCGGGTGGCGGCGCACGTCAACACCGCGGCGGACTTTCGCACGGCGGTGGCGGCGGGGGTCGACGTGATGGCGCACATGCCCGGCGGGATCATCGTCGAGAGCGACGATCCCGCCGCCAACCGCCTGACGGACGCCGACGCGCGCGAGGCCCGGCAGCGCGGCGTGACGGTGATCGCGGGGCCGCTGATCATCCTGGAGAACTATTACCGCGGCAGGGACCCGGCGGCGCGCGATACCGCGCTGCAGGTGCAGCTGCACAACCTGCGGGTGCTGCGGCGCAACGCCGTGCCGATCGCCATCGGCAGCGACGTGTACGGCAGCAGCGCGCGGCCGGAGGCGGCGTACATGGCGGGGCTGGGGGTGTTCACCCCCGCGGAGATGCTTCGGATGTGGAGCCAGACCACGCCGGCCCTCATCTTCCCCACCCGCCGCATCGGCCGCCTGGCGCCCGGGTACGAGGCCAGCCTGCTGGTGCTGGAGTGCGACCCGCTGGCCCGGTGGGAGTGCACGGGCCAGGTGCGGCTGCGGATCAAGGAGGGGATGCGGATCGACCTGCCGCCCCCGGCCGGTTCCAACGCACCTTAGCAGCCGCCACAGCCCGCGCTCGAGGTAGGGGATGGTTCTCCGGATCGCGCATCAGGTGATGCGCACTGCTTGCTCCAGTGCGTTGCGGAGATCATCGCGCGATCCCCATCCCTCCCCCAAAAAACGCGGATGTGCCCCCTGCCGCATTCCATCCCTCTCCCGTTCCCGACACCCCACGCCGGCTCGTGCCTCGTCGGCCGGCACGCCATGCTCCGCCACTATGAATCAACCTCTTGGCCGTGGAATCAGAGGAAATGGCACGAGAAAACTCCGCTAACTCTGCTAACTCTGCGTAAGACCATTCTTTTGCCGTGCACGCACTGACCGTCCACTACTACAGGTGTAAACGTTCTCGGCGCGGGACGCATCCAAGGGCGGAAACCATCCTTCCCCCTTTGTGCGAGAGCCCCGCATGCCGCGTCCTGTCCTGCTCACCTGTTTCCACCTCCTGCTGGCCGCCTGCGCCGGGACACCTGCCCCTGAACCCGCCGCGCTGCCCGCGGGCGACGCCATCGCCATCACGCACGTGAACCTGATCCCGATGACGAACGGCGACACGCTGCTCCCCGACATGACGGTGATCGTCCGCGGTGAGCGCATCGCGGAGATCGGGCGGGCGGACCGGGCGCGGGTGCCGGCGGGGGCGCGGGTGATCGACGGGCGCGGGCGATACCTGCTTCCCGGGCTGGTGGACGCGCACGTGCACCTGACCAACCGGATGGACGTCGACACGCCGATGGCGGCGGTGATGCTGGCGAAGGGCGTCACCAGCGCCATGGACCTGGGCGGCTCGGGGCTTCCCGGCGACTCCATGCGCCTGCGGCTGCGCGCGGAGATCAACGCCGGCCGCCGCCCCGGGCCCACGCTGTACATGGCCCGCGCGCAGGTGGACGACTCGGCCCTCACGCGCGAGGGCGGCATGCGGCGCGTGGACGAGGACCACGCCGCCGGGTGGGACCTGATGAAGGTCTACAACCGGCTCTCCGTCGCGGGATACCGCGGCGTCATGCTGCGCGCGCACCAGCTGCGGATGCCCGTGGTGGGGCACGTGGTGCGGCCGGCGGGGCTGGAGGGCACCCTCGGTTCCGGCCAGCGCGGCATCGTGCACTTCGAGGAGTACCTGTACCAGTACTTCGGATTCCGCTCCACCGACACGCTGCAGCTCCCCGAGCAGACGCTCTTTCCGGAGGCCATCCCGTACTTCGCGCGCATCACGGCCGACGCGGGGACGTACGTAACGCCCAACCTTGCCATCTACAGGGCGATGATCGCGCAGGGCGAAGACCTGGACCGCGAGCTGGCCCGGCCGGAGGTGCGCTACATCCCCGCTGCGCTGTACACCGGCACCTGGATCCGCGAAAAGAACGGGCGCGCGCTGAACTTTTCGCATCCCCTCCGGCAGCGGAACTTGCGGGCGGGGCAGGATTTCATCCGGTCGATGCTGATGCCCATGCACCGCGCCGGCGTGCCCCTGCTGGTGGGGACGGATGCGCCGGTGCCGGGCGCCGTCCCCGGCTTTGCGGTGCACGACGAGCTGCGGACGCTGGTGGAACTGGGGCTCACCCCGTACGAGGCGCTGGTGGCCGCCACGCGCAACGCGGCGTCGTATCTCTACAAGGACGACTTCGGTACGGTGCAGGTCGGGCGGCGCGCGGACCTGCTGCTGCTCGCCGCCAATCCGCTGCAGGACATCCGGCACGCGGAGGCCATCGAGGGCGTGATGGCGCGCGGCCGCTGGTACGACCAGGCCGCCCTCGCCGCGATCCTGGC
>DASQBH010001191.1:0-2094 GCA_035635315.1 Longimicrobium sp. | reverse complement strand
ATTGCGGCGGCGAACGCACCGGGTGTGGTGCTTTTCGGCGCGGTCGTGGACCGGCGCCTGGGAAACGGTGAAGAGGTGGTGCGGCGCGCTACGGAGCAGTGCTGCAGGCGCTTCGATCTCTTTCTACGTCGGCGCGGCGCCATCGACGATCCCCAGCGGGGCCTCATCATCTTTGCCGAAGGGCGCTTCGACCGGCGCGCCAAGCTGTGGGTCAGGGAGTTCCGGCAACTCGGTACCGCCTGGGGGACGCTGCGGCACCTGAGCGATATCCCCTACTTTGCCAGTGCCAGCGAAACGCGGCCGCTTCAGGTGGCGGATTTTGTTGCCCACGCGTTGTATTCGATGTACGAGCGCGGCGACGGGCGGCTGCTCCGATCCATCCTTCCCCGCTTCGACCGGAAGGACGGCGTGCTGCACGGACTGGCACACCTTACTCCCGACTGGAGGGAGTGCGAGTGCCCGGCGTGCAGCACGCGCCGAGAACCCGGAACCCTGCACGAGTGGCTGAGGCGGGAGAAAGGGCGCTCCGAACTCGTCCGTGCGCAGTCGGACTCCGGTGAACCGTCGGTGCCCTGAGCCGTGCGAGCAGCGTAGCGCCCGCCGAGTATGCGGTACCCTGGGCCGCGGACAGATCCAGTTCACCTCAGCGGGAGGCGGGGGTGCTGGGGGTCATCTGCTGCGTCCAGATCATCCCGTCGAACACGCGGGTCCAGTCGCCGCGCATGTACGTGTAGCCGAACGGGCGCGCCCACGCGGCGCGCAGCCATTCGCCTCCCGCCGCCGGCGCGCGAAAGTCCACGAACGCGTTCTGCAGCCCCGCCTGCGCAAAGTACGCCTCCATCGACCCCGCGAGCGGTGACTCCAGGTCCACGGGCGCCAGGTGGTAAAGGCCCCAGCGGCCCGTCCCCGCGGTAAAGCCGATGGAGTACATGTCATCGTTCAGCACCGCGTGCGCTTCGCCGCCCATGTGCACCGTCCAGCTGTACTCGTACGGCCGCGCTCCGTCACGCGTTTGCAGATGGGCCGCGTCGCGCGCGATGTGCGCGCTGGCCGCCCACACGATGATCTTGCGCCCGGAGTAGTGCTGGTTGGCCAGCCACACCAGGTTGCGCCCCATCTGCGCGTCGCGCGCGTTGTTCGCGGCCGAGGTGGACTGGTTGGGGGGCTCGGCCCACACGGCCTGCGCGTGCGCGGCCGCGCTGGCCAGCACCTGCGTCCAGAACCGCGCCTCCCGGTCGGTGGTGGAGCGCGCGGCGGCGTCTGCCCGCAGCGCCTCCAGCAGGCGCAGCAGCCGCGCCTGGTCGGCCGCGGCGGGCTTGGTGGCGTAGTGCAGGTTGGAGGCGAGCTCGCGCAGCGTCTCCCGCGCCGCGGGCCACTCCGGGTCGTCCGGCACCGCCGAGCCGATGCCGCGCGCGAACCGCTCCGTCAGGATGGCCATCGAGTCGCGCGACACCGTGCCGGTGAACTGGTTGTCGAACCCCGCCATCTCCAGCGGCCGCGCCGTGCCGACGGTGCTGGCCACGTAGTCGATGGTGGGCAGCACCTGCTCGCTCCTGTACCAGATGGGAAAGATCCCCCGCTTGCTGGCTGGCAGCACCTCCGCCCCGGCCTGGATCTGCTCCCACACCCGCGCCATGTCGAACAGCCCGCTCTCCCACGCCAGCACGTCGAAGCCCATCTCCTGGTGCAGGAACGCGATCAGCCGCGCCTTGGCCAGAAAGGTGGTGCCGTCGCCGTGCGTCTGCTCACCCAGCATCACCACCCGCGCGTCGCCGATGGCGGCCTTGAGCGGCTGCAGATCGCTGAAGTCGCGGTCGGTGACGGAGAGGGAGCGGATGGGGTGCGCGTTGGTGCGCAGCCACGCGACCGCCGCCGCTTCCTGCGGCTCCGGCGGGGGCGGGGTGGACGGCGACTCGCAGGCGCCGAGCAGCAGAAGGAGCGCGGGCGCGGCGAGGCGGCGAAGGAACGGGTGGGTCGGCATGGCGCTGTGGGGAGAAGGGCGGACCGACAGGGGTGACTTATACCAGACGCGTTGATTCACTGTGCCCAGGCGCAGCGATGACTTCCTGAGGGAGCGCCGCGACGTACCGTCGT
>DASQBH010001190.1:0-2080 GCA_035635315.1 Longimicrobium sp. | reverse complement strand
CGCTCCCCACCTCCTCCACGATCCCCATGGGCTCGTGGCCCAGGATGTCGCCCGGCTCCATGAACGGGTTGAACCCGTCGTACAGGTGCAGGTCCGACCCGCAGATCGCGGTCGAGGTGATCCGCACGATGGCGTCGGTCGGATCGACGATGATCGGATCCGGGACCTCTTCGCACCGCATGTCCGCGCGCCCGTGCCAGCTCAATGCCTTCATTGTCACCGCTCCCGTCGGGATATGAGAAAGGGACCCGCCGCTCGGGCGGGCGCCGTGCGCTCCGTCAGTCGTGCCGCACCCGCTCGTTCCTGCTCTCGCTGAGCTGGCGCGCGACGACCACGTCCAGCACCGTCACCCCGACGATCGCGCTGATCGCCTTCAGGACGTTGTCGCGCTTCGGGTTGTCCTTGCGCAGTCCGCTGGCGAGCGTCGCGAGGTCCAGCGCGTCACCCGCGACACGCCCCCACACCCACCCGGCCGGCTTTCGATTCGAGAGGATTCCCACCCCTTTGACGATCTCGCGGAAGCCGTAGAGGCGGACGAGGTTCTTCCTGTCCTCCAGCCCCAGCTCTCCCGCGATCTTTTCCGGGGCGACCACCTCGGCGAGCCCCAGCGCGATACTGAACCACCCCACCCCGGTCGCCATCGCCTGACCGTCGTCGATCCTCCGCTCGGTGGCGAGATCCCAGCCGGGAGTGCGGGTCCCGGTGCCGAGCACCGCCGCGTCCTCTGGCCGGAAGGCCCGCGCGCGCGAAACGTCCGTCGTCGTTGCCATGCTTCCTCCCCTCCGCCTCGTTCGAGTGCGCCCACCCGCGCCGTGAAAGCGGGCGGGGTGGCGGGGCCCGCCGCACGGCACAGACCGGCGAAGTGAACACCCGCATACAAATCCCGGCACGTGCTACCGAGGGAGTCCAGTGGCGGTCGGAAGGTGCCCGGTGACACCTGAAGTGGCCAGCGCTGGCACGCCAACTGCCGCACGCCGGCGGGTCGCGCCACCGCAAGCTCGCGTCGGGTATGGCCATCCAGCGGATTTCGCGGCCGGCTGATCAAACGACGGGTGCGCCGCGGAAGCGTGCCAGCAACAGGAGTGCGGCGGTGCGGCGGCCCGGACCGCCGCACTCCCGCGAACAGCGCGGGCGTATGCTGGATCCCCCTCGTTCGGAGGCTGTCCATGCAGGACTGGCTGGAGCCGCTCGCCGGCGGCATCGTGCTCGCGATCACCCTGCTGGACGTGTTCCTCACCGTACTCTATGCGCGTGCGGGCACCGGGCTTCTCGCGCCGCGGCTTGCCCGGGGCGTGTGGCGCGTCTTCCGCGGGCTGTCCGGCGGAAGGAACGCCCGCATCCTCACCTACTGCGGTCCCGCACAGCTCGTCACGCTGGTGCTGACGTGGGGCGTGCTGCTGGCGCTCGGCGCCGGCCTCGTCATCCATCCTGCCCTCGGCACGGGCGTCAAATCCAGCTCCGGCGCCACCGAGACCGACTTCATCACCGCGCTGTTCGTGGGAGGCAGCAGCATGTCCATCGTGGGGGCCAGCGACTATGGCCCCACCACCCCGGGCTACAAGCTGCTGTTCCTGTTCAACTCGCTGGTGGGCATGTCGGTGACCTCGCTCACGCTCACCTACCTGATGCAGGTCTACACGGCCCTGCGCAGCCGCAACACGCTGGGGCTGATGGTGCAGACGCAGAGCGGCGAGACCGGCGACGCCGCGGAGCTCATCGCGCGCTGGGGCCCGGAGGGACGCTTCGACGGCGGCTACAACAACCTGTCCACCCTGGCCGGCCAGGCCGCGGCGATCAAGGAGACGCACCACTTCTATCCCGTGCTGTTCTACTTCCGCTTCGAGGAACCTTTCTACGCGGCCTCGCGCATCCTGGTGGTCACTCTAGACGCGGCCGCGCTGATCCGCACCGCGCTGGATCCGCGCGAGCTGGGCTGGCTGCAGAAATCCGCGGGCCTGGCCGAGCTCGAGCGGAGCAGCGCCCTGCTGGTGCGCACCCTCGAGCAGAACTTCCCGATGCACCATGGGCCGTCCGCGGACAACCCGCAGTCGCGTGAACGCGGGCGGCTGCGCTACGAGCG
>DASQBH010001189.1:0-2461 GCA_035635315.1 Longimicrobium sp. | reverse complement strand
GCTCATCCTTCGCCGCGCGCCTTCCGCCCGCGACCTCACCCCTTACCCCTTCACCCCTTACCCTTCCTCCAGCGCCACCTCCGCGTCCGTAACCTCGTTCAGCCGCGCGATGTAGACGGTCAGGCGCTCGGAGACCTGGCGCAGGGCGGCGCCGGCGGCCTCGATCTCGTGCAGCGTGTCGGCCTGGCGCGCGGCGGACTCGGCCACGGCGCTCACCGCTTCGCCGTTGGCGGCGGCGCCCTGCGCCACCGCCGCGATGTCGTCGCGCAGGCCGGCGATGCGCGCCTGCTGCTCCCCCGCGCGCCCCGCGATGCGCGTCGTCAGCTCCTCCGCCCCGCTGGCGGCGGTGACGATGCGGTCGATGGAGTCCAGCGCGGTGCGCGACAGCTCGCCCACGCCGGCCAGGCGCGCGGACCCCTGCTCCATCCGCCCCAGCGCGGCCGCCATCTGCCCCCGCACCGCGTCCACCATCTCCCGCGCCTGCACGGCCGCCCCGCCGCTGCTGTCCGCCAGCTTGCGCACCTCGTCCGCGACCACGGCGAAGCCACGCCCCTGCTCCCCCGCGCGCGCCGCCTCGATGGCCGCGTTCAGCGCGAGCAGGTTGGTCTGGTCCGCGATGGACCGGATCGTCTCCACCACCGTGGCGATCTGCCCCGAGGCGCGGGAAAGCTCGGCCATCGCGCGCGCCTCGGAGTCCACGAAGTCGCGCAGCTCCACCAGGCGGCTGATGGCCTCGACGATGGCGCCGCGGTTCTCCGCCGCCAGCCGGCGCGCGTCGCGGCTGGCCTCCGCCGTCTCGCCCGCGTCGCGCGACATGGCGGCCGCGGCGCCGGCCAGGTCTTCCGTCACCGCCAGGCCGCTCGCCGTCTGCCGCCCCTGCTCCGCCACCCGGCCGCGGATCTCCCCCGCGCGCGCCGCCACCCCTTCCCCGCTCTCCCGCAGCCCCGCCAGCCGGCCGCCGAGGGTCCGCAGCTGCGTGTCGATCTCCCGCGCGCTCTGCGTCATGGGGCGCACCAGCCCGTCCAGCTGCAGCGCCAGCGCCAGCTGCCGGGCAAAGCGCTCGATCAGCCGCGCCTCCGCGGGCGCGTACACGCCGGCGCGGTGGTGGCCGATCTCCAGCAGCCCCAGCGGGTTGCGGCCGTACGAGAGCGGCACCAGCACCAGCGAGCGTACGGGGCCGCGGGTCGTGATCCGCGGGTCGGTGTGCGCGTCCGCCACCAGCAGCGGCTCCGCGCCGTCCTGGAACACCCGCTCGCGCAGCGGATGGTAGGCTTCCAGCGCGTCCTCCTCCACCACCGGCGGGTGCACCATCACCAGCTGCCCCTGGCGCACCCCGTAGACGTGCAGCCAGGTCCACTCGATCAGCCGCCCCGCCATCTGCTCGATGTTGGCCATCGACTCCGCCAGCGGCATCCCGGCGGTGACCACGGCCTCCATCGCCGCCACCTTGCGCAGCTCCTCCGACGCGATCGCCTCCGCCAGCAGCGCGCGGGCCAGCAGCCCGGGAAGGACCACGAAGGCCAGGATGGCGATCCACGCCCCCCATCCCCCGATCACCGCCAGCGCCGCCGCCGTGCACACCGCCGCCAGCGCCCCCAGCGCCGCCGCCACCACCTCGTAGCGGATGAGCACCATCCGCTCGTTGGGGTTCAGCTTCTTGCGGACCAGGAGGGAGAAGTAGAAGAGGAGCCGCGAGGCGGCGAAGTAGACCAGAAAGTAGGCGGGGACCACGGGCAGGCCGGCCACCGTGAACGCCGGCATCTCTCCCGACGCCAGGTCCGCCGGCGGCAGCTCCGCGGCGGAGGCGGCCAGCTGGTAGCCGCCGAACCCCGCCAGCGCCGCCAGCGCCTCGCGCCCCGCGTTCACGTACGCCGCAAAGCCGGGCTTTCCCCGCACCGCGTCGCCCAGAAAGGTCCCCAGCCACGCGGCGATGATGGCGGCGACGGGCTCGCCCAGCAGCGTAAGCGCGCCCACCGGCACCACCGTCATGGTGACGTAGGCGAACTTGGAGAGGCTCACGGCCCCCATCCGCAGCGCCGCGACGGCCACCGTCCCCACCCCGGCGGCGATCCACCCCACGGCGGAGGGCGGATACAGGACGACGGACACCAGCAGCACGAGCGCGCCCAGCAGCTGCAGGGCGCGCGCATAGACCCGCAGGAGGCGAACCGCCCCCGGGGAAAGCCGTTCTTCCGTCACGCGCGGCGGGCGCCTTCGACGGCCTTCCGCAGCTCCCGCACGAAGCGCCGGCCGCCCTCGATCCCCTCCGCCTGCAGCGCGTCCACCAGCGCGCTGCCGACGACCACGCCGTCCGCCACCCGCGCCACCGCCGCCGCCTGCTCCGGCGTGCTGATGCCGAAGCCGACCGCCACGGGCACGTCCGTCATCCGCCGAACCTCCTCCACCTCCGCCGCCAGGCCGGACGCCAGCTCCTGCCGCGCCCCCGTGACCCCCGTCCGCG
>DASQBH010001188.1:0-2449 GCA_035635315.1 Longimicrobium sp. | reverse complement strand
CGCAGCTCCACCTCCCGCCGCTCCGCGTTCACGTAGCCCAGGCGGTTCACGCGCACCGTGTACGGCCCGCCCGGCCGCATCCCCGTGAGCTGGTAGGTACCCGACGCATCGGTCAGGGCGCGCACCTGCGCGCCGGTGGGCTGGTGCACCACCGTCACCTGTGCCGCGGCGAGCGGAGCCCCCGCGTCGTCCGTCACGCGCCCGCGCAGCACCGCGTTGCTGGGGTTCTGTGCGGCGGCGCTCCCGGCCGCCATCAGGAGCAGCGTGGCGGCGGCCAGCGCCGCGCGCATGACGGAGGCGCGGCGGTCCCGCGGGCGGGGATCGGTGTTCATGTGACTCCGGGTGCGGGTGTGGCGGTACGAACGCGCGCACGAGCCCGGGGAAGGCGGCGGCGCGCTTGTCGGCAGATGGTATGTGATGGGAGTGCTGACGGCCGGTGTGGATGCAACTGCTCCGTCGAACCGGCACAGAGGGGGGCAATGCCCGTTCCGGTCTCCGAGCCGCCGTGCGTTTCCCTCAAGCGACTGCACCGCAACGCGTTCAGATCGGGCGCGAGGGCGCACATCCGGCGGAGGTGTCCACAATCACGCGAAACCGCCGTCACCCACGGGGGACAGGCGGTGAACGGAAGGCATCTTCCCGCGATCGAAATTTCGCAAAATCAGTCCGCTGCCGTGGGCGTTTGATCGCGCACCGGCTTGAAAGACCCCCATCAACCGACTCCACAAACGATTGGTCTCATACCGAATCCGCAAAAACGAACAGCGAAAGGTACAGAGGAACAGACAAAAGCCAGAGATACAGAGGAAATGCATCTCCCTCTGTATCTCTGGCTGTTGTCTGTTCCTCTGTACCTGTACCCCCTCGCAGTTTGCCGGGCTTTCTGACGACGCGGAGTCAGATCTCACACGGAGCAGCGGAGGTATTCCACCCAGGCAGACGGAGCCAACGGAGGTGCTCCTCCGCTGGCTCCGTGCGAGGCCCCCTCCGTTACGGGAGCTGACCGCGGCGATACGCCGATCAGAAGGAGATCTGCAGCCCGATCTGCGCCTGCCACTGCGACTCGGGCACCGACACGATCCCGGGAAGCGTCGCGCGCAGCTTGCCGGTCTCGGGGTCCCGCTCCACCGGCCCCACGTAGCGCACCAGCGCCGCCGAGCGGGGGTCCGAGACCACCGGAGGCCCGGGAAGCAGCTTGGCGCGCCGGTTGTCCAGCCCCAGCACCGGCACCAGCGGAGCCACCTCAACCACCTGGCCCCAGTCGGAATTCAACAAGTTCAGCACGTTGATCAGGCTTCCCGAAAGCTCTACCCGCCCGCGCCCCAGCTGGATGGGCTGCACCGCCTTCAGGTCCAGCCGGTGCGAGGCCGGGCCCCGGCAGCTGTTGCGCTCGGTGATCAGCCCCCGGCTGTTGCGCAGGCAGGGGTCCAGCTCCGCCAGCTGAAACAGGAACTGCGTCGTCGCAATGCTGGCGGGAAGGTCGCTGGGCAGCTCGGGGATGAAGAGCAGGTCGTTCCCTGCGTCCAGGGGAATGCCCACCCCCGGGAACCCGTCGCCGTTGATGTCGTCGGCGTACACGTACGAGTACGACGCCCCCGCCTGCCCCACGTAGATCACGGACAGCTGCGTGCCGCCCCAGCGCGCGGGCGTGCTGCCGCGCGCGTACAGGATCGTCTTCCACGGCCGCTCGAACGCCGACGGGCCGCGGCTGGGGTCGTTGGGGTCCAGCCCCGCCGGGCTGGTGCCGTAGTTGATGAGCGCGTCGCCCGCGCGCAGGCTCTGCACGTCGTCGGAGTGGTTGAACGAGTACGAGCCGCCCACCGTAAAGCCGACGTTGAACTCCTTCTCCAGCCCCAGCGTCACAGAGTGCGCAAAGCCGCTCGTCTTTTCGTTCCCCATCACCAGCACGTGCGCGTAGTCTTCCAGCTTGCGCCGCTGCCGGTAGCCGTTGGGAGCAATGGCGTCGCCGTACACCCGCCGGGTGCCAAAGCCGGGGTAGTACCCCTCGTCGTCGGCGGCACCGCTGTCCAGGTTGTAGTCCTGCACCGTGACCTGCGCCTGCGTCTGCACCACCAGCACCTCGGCCGACGCCGTCAGGCCGTAGGGAAGCCGCTGGTCCAGCGCCATCGACGCCTTGATCTCGCGCGGGTAGCGGAAGGAGGGGTCGAAGGCCACCACGTTGCGGGTCCCCGCCGTCTCCACGCCCTCGCCGTTGCGGCAAGTGGTGGGCGAGGGGGCGTCCGGGTCCAGCGCCGGCGCGTTCGGGCCCTCGCAGGTCAGCAGCACGCTGCGCAGCCCCGTGTTGGCGTAGGCGTTGGCCAGCCACACGTACGGCATGCGCCCCGTGAACATGCCGAACCCGCCGCGGAACTGCGTCATGTAGCGGTGCTGGCTCTGCCAGTTGAAGCCCACCCGCGGCGACCACAGCAGCTTTCCGGAGGGAAGCTGG
>DASQBH010001187.1:0-4191 GCA_035635315.1 Longimicrobium sp. | reverse complement strand
GTGGGCGCGCGGGCAGGGGCTGGCGGTGCACGGGTGGATCTACCGCCTGCAGGACGGCCGTCTGCACGACCTGCGGATGTGCGTCACCTGCGCGGAGGAGCTTCCCGGCTTTCACGCCTCGGCGCTTTCCGCGCTGGCACGGGAGGGCGCGGCCTGAATGGCCCTTCCCGGCGGCGCCTGGGAGGGCCCGCGAGGACGCGGTGGGAGACGACGAAGTCACCCACCGCGTCCTCGTCTTTTGGTGTCCGTGCCCTCCGCGTGGAACTTGCATTGTATCAATACGCGCGAGGCTCTTTCGTCATGCCCTCGCCGCACCCAGCCGACGGAGAAGAACGATGGACCTTACGGGAATCCACCACCTGACCGCGGTCTCCGGCAACATCCGCGAGAACTACCGCTTCTACACGCAGGTGATGGGGATGCGGCTGGTAAAGCGCAGCGTGAACCAGGACGACGTGAGCGCCTACCACCTGTTCTACGCCGACGCGGTGGGATCGCCCGGTACGGACCTCACCTTCTTCGACTGGCCGGTGCCGCCGGAGAAGCGGGGGACGCACAGCATCATCCGCACGAGCCTGCGGGTGAACGGGGAGGCGGCGCTGGACTGGTGGCAGGGCCACCTGCGCGACGCCGGCGTGGCGACGGACGGCATCGCCGAGCAGGACGGCCGGCTCACGCTGAACTTCGAAGACACCGAGGGGCAGCGGCTGGCGCTGGTCGACGACGGCGGCGCGGGCGACACGCCGGTGCCGTGGGACCGCAGCCCCGTGCCGCCGGAGTACCAGGTGCGCGGCCTGGGTCCCATCGTGATGAGCGTTCCCGAGCTGCGGATGACGGACATGGTGCTCACGGGGGTGGCCAACATGCGCTCCGTGCGGCGCTACGCCGACCCGGAGAACCCGCGCAACCTGGTGCACGTGTACGAGATGGGGCAGGGCGGGCCCCACGCGGAGCTGCACGTGGCGGTGCAGCCGGACAAGCCCGTCGTGCGTCCCGGCGCGGGCGGCGTGCACCACGTGGCCTTCCGCACGCCCGACGAGGAGCAGTACCACGCCTGGGCGCGGCGGCTGAACGAGCTGGGCGTGCGCAACAGCGGAGAGGTGGACCGCTACTACTTCCGCAGCCTGTACTTTCGCGAGCCCAACGGCGTGCTGTTCGAGATCGCCACCGACGGCCCCGGCTTCGCGGTGGACGAGAACGCCGAGACGTTGGGCGAGTCCGTGGTACTGCCGCCCTTCCTGGAGCCGCGCCGCGAGGCCATCGTCGCCGCTCTCAAGCCGATCGACTGAAGAAAAGAGAAAAAGAAACATCGAGGGTACAGAGGAACAGACAAAAGCCAGAGGAACAGAGAGGAGATCGGGTTTCCTCTGTTCCTCTGGCTTTTGTCTGTTCCTCTGTACCCCCAGTCTTTTCCCGGATTGATTTCAGCCGTCCATCGGGGGGCAGCGCAGGGGGTTCTCGTCGGGGTTGTCGTTGGTCAGGTTGAGGCGCAGCGTGTCGCCGGACTCCACGCGGATCGGCGCCAGCCACGTCCACCGCTTCTCGCTGAGCACCGTGTCGGCCCAGAGCAGGTACTCGCCGGGCGGCACGCTGTCGAGGGCGAACTGCGCCTGCTCGTTCGTCACCACGGAACGCAGAACCAGCGGGCGCAGGATCGTCTTGCGCACCTCCCAGCCGCGTGCCCAGGCTTGCGGCGGCGGGGGCGTGTCGTTGGGGCCGCGCGGGGGGCACAGCGGCGCCAGCGTGGAATCCAGCATCTCCTCGGTGCGCAGCAGGTGCACCGGCAGGGCGGCCAGGTTGACCTGCTGGTCGATGTTCTGCGCCAGGAACGCATCCCCCACCACCATCCCCGGCGCCTTTTCCCCGCCGCCGCAGCCGGCCAGCAGCACCGCCGCCATCCACCCGGCCCGCCGCATCATCCCTCCGCGCCCTCCGCCACGGGCGAGGCGACGGGAAAGCGCCCCGCGTACTTGCCGATCCACTCCGTCGCGGCCTCGTGCGCGCTCAGCTCCCGCCCCTCCTGCTCCCGCACCTGCTCGCGGTAGCGCTCGATGGTGCACACCTGCTCCACCATGCGCGCGCGAAAGGCGTCGGTGGAATCCAGGAACTCCACCCCCACCAGGAACGCCTCCGCCTCCGGCCGGCACCACGCCACCCGCGCGTGCGCCTGGAACGGCGGGTCCACGTCGGGTATGGCGATCTCGATGGTCGCGCCCTGCGCCGGGCACAGCTCGGAGACGAACGCCAGCCCGCCGTGGCTCACGTTGAGCCCCGTGGCCGCGGCCTGCTCGCCATCCACCGTCCGCACCTCGATGGGCACGTCGGCGGTGTGGCGGATGAACTCGCGCCGCGGGTTCTCGTCGGTCCTGGTCGCGGTGGCTGGCACGGTCCTCAGTCGGGCTGGTTGAAAAGCTCGGCCCCGGCGCAGGCAAGGTGCGGGCCCGTCACACCGAAAGCCGGTAGCGGTCGTCCGCCGCGGCGCCGGGCGTGAAGCCCATGCGGCGCAGGTAGGCGGCGTGCTCGCGGTTCCCCGGCTCGCTCTCGATCTCGTGGAACCCCCGCGCGCGAAAGAACTCGCGCTCGCCCACGAACAGGTACCGGCCGATCTTGAAGTCACGGTACTGGGGGATCACGAAGTCCAGCGTGACGCACAGGCGGCCGCCCTCCTCCGGCCGGCCGATGAACAGCCCGGCCGGCACCATGTCGCGCAGCACGAACACCGTCAGGTCGTCCGCCGCCGGTGTGTAGGAAAAGCCGGGAAGAAAGCGGCGGATCTCCCGCTCGTAGTACGTAAGGAACTGCCGCAGGTACTGCGAGTCGGGCTCCACGCTCAGCAGGCGAAAGTACTCCCGCGTGCGCAGCATCCGGTGCAGGTAGAACAGGTTGATGAGGACGATGAAGCCGTTCATCGCCGCCACCGGATACGCGTGGATCAGCACCCCGTACAGCGCGAACGCCGCCGACCCCACCAGGTTGATGAGCCGCAGGCGCAGGATGGAGCTCATCATCAGCGACACGGCCACCAGCGCCGATGCCGCGTAGCCGATCACCTCGTACAGCAGCTGCCTGTCCATCCGCTCCAGCCCCGGGGTCCCGTTTTCGTCCGTGCGAGCGCATCAATCCATCGCCCGCGCGCCGATCCCGCAACCCCGGACCGGATGGCGCCGCTTACCGCTGCACCGGGGGCTGCTGCGTCTGCGGCGCACGGCGCGGCATCTGGCTGGAGTTGTCGATGTCCGCGGCGATCATCCACGGCCCGCCCGGCGCGCGGCGCAGCGCCAGCACGAACTTGCCCATGTCCGCGTCGCCCTCGCCGTACCCGTACGCGCCCACGATCCAGCCGACGTTGTCGTCCGCGGCGTATTCCAGCGCGCGCAGCCGCAGCGGCCCCTCGGACTCGGCGTACGCCCGCTGGATGGCCGCGCGCCCGCGCACCGGCGGCCGCCCGTTCTGCAGGATGAAGCCGTCCTCGGCAAAGAGCGCGGCCAGCGCCGCCTCGTCGCCCGCCCGCCAGCCGCGCTCGTAGTCGCGCAGCACCCGTTCGATCTCCGCCGGCAGCGTGGCCGTCGGAAGCGGCGGCGCCAGCGCCTCCTGCGCTTGCACGGCCGCCGGCGCCGCAAGGGAGAGGGCGACGAGGAGGGCGGCGTATCTCAGAATCCGCATGGCTGCATCCGCTGAAGTGAAAGGTGGAATCGTGTCGCGGCATTCGAACGCGTCCGGGTGCACGCGTCTGACGCTCTCGGACAAAACTAACGGATTCTCGCGGTCGAGCACGGTTTACGACAGCGGCGGCTCGCGTTGTACGGCCGGTGGCCGTGTTAACCCGCAAGCCTCCTATCGTCAGCTTTCCGATGATAGCTTGGCGGTGAACCGCACGCCGTTCACCCGTCGCGAGGAGGACCCGATGGACAATCCACCCCCGTGGACCGATCCGTTCTGCTTGAACACAATGTACGAGGGCTGGACCGCAGCTGACGACGCGATCGAGGAGATCCGGCAGATTCGCATGGAGATCTCCGCGCGCTTCGATCACGACATCCACAAGTACGGTGCGTACCTCATGGAGCGGCAGAAGCGGCACGGCAACCGACTGGTGGATCCGCGGACGTGGCGCGAGGCAGAGTCCGCATGTGATGGCTCCTCAAGCATTCGGCGTGGCGGTGATAAGGCACGAACTTGGTCGCTCGATTC
>DASQBH010001186.1:0-2081 GCA_035635315.1 Longimicrobium sp. | reverse complement strand
GGCCGACGGCGAGATCCTGCTTCCGCAGCACCTTCCCGCCGACATCCTGCATCCGCCGGAGCCGCACTCCGCCAACGGCGCCGGCCCCGCGCCCGCCGAGGCGCCGCTGGTGACGCTGGAGGAGATGGAAAAGCGGATGATTCGCCGCGCCCTGCGCGAGACGGGGAACAACGTCACGGTGGCCGCCGAGCGGCTGGGCATCCACCGCAACACCCTGCGCCGCAAGATCACCGACTACGGCATCGAACACTGATACTGCTACAGATGGGGTCCGCAGATTGCACTCATCTTGTGCACTCCGCCCACGTCTGGTGCGGCGCCCGCCGGCGCAATCGTGTACGATATGTTTGATTTTTAGGGCGTAAGCAGTTAACTTTCAACGGGTTGCCGTTCCGGCTCCGTTGTCTGGCTCCGCGGTACACACTGTGCCCTGTGTGTGGCATCCCCTCCCTTCCACAGTCCTGGAGGACGTTGAATGGTCCCCATCATCCGTAAGCTCGGCATCACCTTCACGCTGGCCCTCTCGTTCCTGGTGGCGGGGTGCACCGACACCGAAACGCCGCTGTCCGCCGTGCCCGCCGGGCCGTCGCTGAACACCAGCGACATGGCGACGCTCGCCCGCTTTCGCGAGAAGCCGCAGATCACCATCGCCTGGGCCAAGAAGTGGATCGGGCCCGAGGGCGGCCGGCTGGACTTCATGGGATTCGCCATCGACGTCCCCGCCGGCGCGGTGGACAAGGTGACGATGTTCAGCATCCGCCTGCCGGTGGACCCGCAGGGCGCCGAGCACGTGGTGGCCGAGTTCGCCCCGCACGGCAAGCAGTTCGCTGTACCGGTCGCCATCGAGCTCCCCTTCAGCGGCACCACCATCGACGGCGTGGGCACGCCGACCATCGTCTGGTGGAACGACACGTGGGTAGACGTCGGCGCCACCGTGACGGCGGACGGACAGCGCCTGCGCACCTTGACGGACCACTTCTCGACCTACGGCACCACCGAGCAGCGCGGTAGCGGCATCTACACGTCCGGCGGCTGAGCAAGCGTTTTTCAAGGGCAACGTTGTGTCTCTCTCCGAAGTGACCGTCGAAGAACTGCTCCGGCTGCTTCCCTCCGTGGAAGAGCTGGAGGTGCTTCGCCTTCAGCTGGTCAGCGCCGCCGTTCCCGACCCGGAAAGGACCTGGGACAGTTCCAGCTCCTATACCACGGTCGACAAGCGGATCCTGACGCCTGAGGACGTGGAGCTTGCCATTGGGCAGGCAGAGCAGGCCGTCGTGCGGCACATGCACCTGCTGCACGAGGGATTGCGGCCGGTCTTCCGGAGCTACTTCAGTGGCCAGCCGGAAGAAGCCGCTCGCCACCTGATCAGCCTCGGAGAGCTGCAGGAGGATTCGGGCCGCGCGCTCGGCGCCAGCCAGTGCTACCGCGCCGCGCTCTCGATCTCCCTTCCGCTGCCCGACAAGGGTGCCCAGATCCTGGCGCTGCGGCGCCTGGGGCGGGTTGCGCTCGCCCTGGGCGAGTTCTCCGACGCCACCGCGTACTACGTTCGCAGCGCTGACCTGGCCCGCGACACCGACGACCTGGCCGGTGAGGTGATTGCCCGCACCGGCGCCGGCAACGTCAAGACGTACCAGGGGCGCTGGGCAGAGGCGGCGGAGCTGTACCGGGAGGCACTGGAGCTCACCGACCGCTCCGGCCCCGACGAGCTGCGGATGGAGCGGGGACAGCTGTTCAACAACCTGGGCGGGGTAAGCCACCACACCGGCCGTCTGGACGAGTCGGAGAAGTGGCTCCACATGGGGAGCGAGATCTGGGGCGGGATGGACGCGCCGCTCGAGACCGCCATCAACCACCTGCACTGGGGCCACCTGCGCAAGGCGCAGGGACGGCTGGCGGAGGCGCGGGAGTGCTACCAGGCGGGGCTGAACCTGCGGATCCCCTCTTCCCTCAAGTCCATCATGGCCGCCGACCTGGCCAACGTATGGCTGATGGACGGGTACATGACCGAGGCCGAGGAGGTCGCGCGCGTGGCCGAGGAGCACGCGATCGCCACGCGGTCGCCCTACACCCTGGGGTACATGTAC
>DASQBH010001185.1:0-4168 GCA_035635315.1 Longimicrobium sp. | reverse complement strand
GCGGACCAGTTCAGCGGCGTGGTGCTGGTCGGCAAGGGAGACCAGGTGCTGCTGCAGGGCACCTACGGCTTCGAGAACCCGCAGACCCGCAACCGGATCACCACGCGCACGCGCTTTCACATCGCGTCGCAGGGAAAGATGTTCACCAGCATCGCCATCGCCCAGCTGGTGGAACAGGGCAAAATCTCGCTGGACGACACCGTCGGTGAGCTGCTCCCGGGCCAGCCGTGGACGGAAGCGGCGCGCGCCGTCACCCTCCGCCAGCTGCTTTCGCACACGGGCGGGCTGGGCGGCCTGTTCGACCGGCCCAACTATCCCGAGGGCCGCATCTTCCGCACTGCGACGGAGCGGCTGTCCATCTTCGCCTCGGAGCCGCTGCTCTCTGCCCCGGGCGAACGGTACAGCTACAGCAACGAGGGGTTCGAGACGCTGGGCGCCATCATCGAGGCCAAGACGGGGATGCGGTACAACGACTACATCCACCAGCACGTCCTGCTCGCCGCGGGGATGGAGACGGCGCTCCCCGACGCGCCGGCGGACAGCCTGACGGACCGCGCCATCCCCTCGCCGCACCAGGAGGGCGACTACTTCGGCGCGCGGCCGCGCACCACCGCCAGCCGCGGGTGGAACGCGGGTGGCGCGGGCGGCGGGCACGTGAGCGCCCAGGACATGTTCCGCTTCGCCCGCGCCGTCGTCGGCGGCCGGCTGGTGAGCCGCGCCATGGTGGATACGCTCACCGCGCCCCGCGCCGACATGGGCGGCGGCCAGCAGTACGGATACGGCTTCATGCCGCGCCAGGTGAACGGCCGCACCGTCTTTGGCCACGGCGGCGGCGGCCCGCGCGGGGTCGCCATCTGCAACGACATCGACGTCTTCGGCGACGGCAGCTGGACGGTGGTGGTGATGAGCAACTACGACGCGCCCATGTGCACCACGCTCAAGCAGTCCATCACCGCCATGCTGGCGGTGAACTGAGGGCTCGCGCGAAGAGAGCGGGCCTCACAGGGAGCCACACGACGAGAGGGTCCGGCCCGGGCACGCCCGGACCGGACCCTCTCCGCTTCCTCCCTGCGCCCGCGGGATCAGGGCTGCAGGTACACGTAGCCGGCGATGCCGCGGTCCTGCCACCCGACCGTGAGCGCGTACGCGCGCTCAGACGGGTCCACGGTAAAGAACCAGTCCACCCCCGGCTTCTCCATGGCGTACAGCGGCACCGTGCCGGAAAGCTGGCTGGTGGCCATGAAGCCCATCAGCCCGTAGTTGGTGGCCCCGCCGCACGACGCCTGGCTCGACAGCGACCAGTCGTGGCGCCAGGAGATGTAGCAGGCGTACAGGGGCGAGAAGCCCGGGCCCGGGTCTACCACGTTCAGGTAGAAGTAGTTCGTGTACTCCGGGCTCCACCCCCCGCTGGGCGACGCGCTGTGGCTGTAGGCGTGGTCGCCGTAGGTGGGGTTGTACAGCCGGTGGATCGCCGCGCGCCCGTTGCCGCCGTTGGGAAAGCGGCTGTGCACCATGCGGTTGACCGACCCCGGCCCCAGCAGCGTCAGCCGGTAGATCGTGGAGTAGCCCTCCAGCGCGCCGCGCACCGTGGACGGCGCGGCCCCGGGGTTCGCCTCCAGGAAGGTGGCCGCCACGCCCGCCACGTGCGGCGAGGCCATGGAGGTCCCGTCGATCGTGTTGGTGCCGCCGTTCAGCCACGCCGAGGTGATCCCCACGCCCGGCGCATACGTGTCGACACAGCTCCCGTGGTTGGAGAACGAGGCCTCCTGGTCGGAGGAGTTGGTGGCGCCCACGGTAACCGCCAGCGGCGCGCGCGCGGGCGACTGGGTGCAGGCGTCCACGTTGTCGTTCCCCGCCGCCACCACCACCGTCACCCCCGACGCCACCAGGTTGGCGATCGCGTCGTCGATCGCCTGGTCGGCGGGGCTGCCCAGCGACAGGTTGGCCACCGCGGACGTGGCGTGGTTCGCCCGCACCCAGTCGATCCCCGCGACCACGGTGGAGGTGGAGCCGAAGCCAAAGCAGTCGAGCACGCGGACCGCCACCAGCCCCACCGACTTCGCCACGCCGTAGGTGGAGCCACCCAGCGTGCCCGCCACGTGGGTGCCGTGGCCGTTGCAGTCCTGCCCGCTGCCCCCGAACGCGTCGAAGCCCGCCCACGCCCGTCCGCCGAACTGCGAGTGCGAGGTCTCGATCCCCGTGTCGATCACGTAGGCCGTCACGCCCGCGCCGGTGCGGTCGTAGGTGTAGCTGCCGCTCAGCGGGCGGTCGCGCTGGTCGATCCGGTCCAGCCCCCAGGGCGGCCCGTACTGCGTGGTCTGCACCGCGCGGACGACCTGATCGGGCTGCACGTAGGCCACCCGGGGATCGCGCCGCAGCGCCTCCACGGCCTGCGCGGGGAGCGTGGCCGCGAAGCCCTTGATGGCGTGCCGGAAGGTGGGCCCCAGCGTGCCCCGGTGGGCCGCCGAGAGCTGGCGCGCCAGCCCGGGGACGTCGGTCACGCCGGGCTTGAAGACGACGATCCAGCGTCCGTCCACCGGGGTGGCCGCGCTGGCGTCGGCGGCGGCCGGGATGGCCGCCGGCGGGGTGGTGGGGTCGTCGCACGCAGCCAGCGCAAAGGCCAGCACGACGGCCGCGGAAAGGTGATGACGACGCGAGAACATCCGTACTCCTCTCTCTCTGCCTGACCCCGGAGAAGATGAAAACCGTTCGACCCGTCCCGGGGCATTCCACCGGGCCGAACGAGCCGTGTTGCCTTCCGTTCGCCTGGACAACGTGAGTACGCGAAGAGAGCGCGCACTATATCTGGAGTACGGATTCTTCTGCTGGAACAGAGAATCCATCAAACGTATAAACTTTATACAGTCTTTAAAGGATAGTCTGCGGGATGATGGTAACCGCGCTTTCGTGATCGCGCAAGTCATGTGTTTCCCGGCCGCCACGCGTCCGGTTCGACCGGTGGCTTCCCGATCGACACCCTTCGGCCGGGTCCCGCCCAGCCCGGAGCCGGATGCCTGGGCTGGCCTCGAAGCGGTACTCCTGACCGCCGCCGCTCAGCAGGCGCGCACGATCTTCTTGCCTCCGCGCGACCCGCCGAATATCGTGCGATCCACTTCCCCGGCGCGCTTCGAATCCCCCCGCGCGCCGGCCCCATCCGCCCGCTCCCGTGTCCTCATGAGGATGATCCTGGCGCGTGGTCTCCTGCTCCTCGCCTTCCCCGCCCTGCTCACCGCGTGCTCACCCAGCGGCCAGCCGGACGGCGCCACCCCAAACACCGGCGGCGGATCGATGAACGATCAGGCGTCCGGGACCGCGGAGAGCGGCTGGCGGCCGCTGTTCGATGGGCGCTCGACGACAGGATGGCACGCGTTCGGGGGCGGCGCGCCGGGCGCGGGGTGGCAGGTGGTGGACGGCGCCCTCACGCGCGCGGCCCAGGCGGGCGACATCCTGACGGATGAGGAGTTCGGCAGCTTCGAGCTGGAGCTGGAGTGGAAGATCGCGCCCGGCGGCAACAGCGGCATCTTCTTTCACGTGGTGGAGGATTCCACGCTGCAGTACGTCTGGCAGACGGGGCCGGAGATGCAGGTGCTGGACAACGCAGGCCACGCGGATGGCCGCCAGCCCAACACCTCCGCCGGCAGCAACTTCGCCCTGTACCCTCCCGCCCGCGACGCCACCCGCCCCGTCGGCGAGTGGAACGCGGCCCGGCTGGTCGTCCGCGGCGACCACGTAGAGCACTGGCTCAACGGCGAAAAGCTGCTGGAATACGAGCTGGGCAGCGCCGAATGGCAGCAGCGCGTAGCCGCCAGCAAGTTTTCTGAGATGCCCCGCTACGGACGCGCCCGCCGCGGCCACATCGCCCTGCAGGACCACGGCGACGAGGTGGCCTTCCGCAACATCCGCATCCGCGTGCTGCCGTAGCGGGACGGCGAGACACTGTGCCGTGACCCAACCCGCGGCTGCTGTCATTCTGAGGAAGGCGCGCCACGGCCCTCGCGGCAACGCACCGCTACCCGCCGCGCCGACCGAAGAATCTTTACGATGGGCGCCCCACAACTCGCGGTCACGATGTGTTCGCGGCGCCTGCGGACGCTGTCATTCTGAGGAAGGCGCGCCACGGCTTTCGCGGCAACGCACCAGTGCCCACCGCGCCGACCGAAGAATCTTT
>DASQBH010001184.1:0-2092 GCA_035635315.1 Longimicrobium sp. | reverse complement strand
GGAGTACGAGGGCGAGCTGCAGGGGGTGGAGACCATCGCGCGCGACCTGATCGCCGCCGCGGCGCGAGACGTCTTCGACCGCACCTGGGACGTGCACTCGCTGGACACGGTGATCGAGCACTTCGACAAGGGCGGCGTGCTGCAGATCAGCGACGGCGCGTCGGCAGAGGCGTGCCTGCAGGGGCTGCGCAAGGTGCCGGGGCTGGTGGAGGCGCTGGAAGAGGCGGAGATGTACGACACCGCCGACGCGGGGATGACCGTGGCCGCGGCGGAGCTGCTGCTGGAGGGGCTCGCCGCGCACCGCAAGATCAGCCGCGCCGAGAGCGGCGCCTACCAGCGCGCCAGGCAGGAGCGCCCCAAGAAGGGCGGCAAGGGCGGCGGCTTCTCCTTCGGCGACGACATGTTCTCGTAATCCCCAGCCCCGGAAAAACTGTTAGATGTTGTTTTGCCGGATTTCCGGAAACGCGGGCGCTACCGCACGTGCTTGAACATCATGTCGACCAGTTCGTCGTACATCCGCTCGGCGGACTCGGGCTCGTCGCTGCGGATGGCGGCGGCGGCGCAGTGCTTGAGGTGGTTGCGCACCAGCTCGCGCCCCACGGAGCGCAGCGCCTCGTGCACGGACGAGATCTGCGTGAGGATGTCGGCGCAGTAGCGGTCCTCTTCCACCATGCGCTGCAAGCCGCGGATCTGCCCCTCGATGCGGCGCAGGCGCTTGAGGTTGCGGTCCTTTACGCCGGCGTCCACGGCCAGCGCGTGGCGCCCGTGCTCGTCGTCCCCGTGCTCCACGCCGCACCCGCACGCCGCCGCGGCCACCGACCCGCCCGCCTCATGCTCGCTCGTCGCCATCGAAGCCTCTTCCGCATTCCGTTCAACGGAGCGGTGAGGGAGTGACCGATCACCCCCTCACCCGTTCACCTCAGACGTGCTCCTGGATCTTGCGCTCCAGCATGGGGCGCGGCACGGCGCCGATCACCTGGTCCACCGGCTTGCCGCCCTTGAAGAACATGAAGGTGGGCAGCGAGCGCACGTTGTACCGCGTCACGGCCTGCGGGTTGGCGTCGGAATCCACCGTAACCACCTTCACGCGGCCGGCGTACTCGGTCGCCAGCGCCTCGATGGTGGGCTCCATCATCCGGCAGGGCCCGCACCACGCGGCGCCAAAGTCCACCAGCACCAGCTCGCTCGCGCCTTCCACCTGCGCCGCGAAGTCCGCGTCCGTTACCGCCTGCGGGTGGCCCGTCGTCGTCTGCTGCATGTTCGCTCCATTCGGCTGGCGCCAGTGGATTCCGGCGCTCTGATGCTCCAAATATAATGGATATCGACAGATAGGGCTACCCCCTATCTGTCGATGATCATTATCTCAGTCCCCGCTTTGATTTCCTGAGGGAGGCGCCGCGCCGGACCCTGCCCGATCTCCGGAGTCAGAGCGCCGACCGAAGGATCTCGCCGGCAGAACCGCGGGGCTAGCTCCACGTCGTGATGCCAGCCCCGCGGCAGGGCGGACGAGATCCTTCGGTCGCGCGCAACTGATTGAGCACATTACAGTTCCGCGCGGCGCTCCCTCAGGAATCAATCCTCTGTCTACACTCCGTGTCACGCCAAGCGAACGTGGCGCAGGCGCAGGCTGTTGAACACCACGCTCACCGAACTGAACGCCATGGCGGCGCTGGCCAGGATCGGCGACAGCAGCAGGCCCCACGCGGGGTACAGGATCCCCGCGGCGATGGGGATGCCGATGACGTTGTAGACAAAGGCCCAGAACAGGTTCTGCTTCATCGTCCGCATCGTCCGGCGCGAAAGCTGGATGGCCGACGCCACGCCGTTCAGGTCGCCGCGCATCAGGGTGACGTCGCTGGCCTCCATCGCCACGTCCGTCCCCGTGCCGATGGCGATCCCCACGTCCGCCTGCGCCAGCGCGGGGGCGTCGTTGATGCCGTCGCCCACCATCGCCACCCTCTGGCCGGCGGTCTGCAGGCGGCGGATCTCGGCCACCTTGCCCTCCGGCAGCACCTCGGCCACCACGCGGTCCACCCCCGCCTGCCGGGCGATGGCGTCCGCCGTGCGCGGGTTGTCGCCCGTGAGCATCACC
>DASQBH010001183.1:0-7397 GCA_035635315.1 Longimicrobium sp. | reverse complement strand
CGCCGACCGAAGGACCTTGCCAGCAGAACCAAGGGGCTGGATTCGCGCGCTGGAGCCTGCCCCTCAATGCCGGAAGAAGGTCCTTCGGTCGCGCGCAAGCGATGGTGAAACTTCAGGTTACGCGCGGCGCTCCCTCAGGATGACTGAACTCTTTCGCAGTGGGCATCTAGGATCATACCAGGCTGTCGAGGATCGTTCTGGAATCCGATAGAAATCCCGCATTCCTGTCGGCTCTCTGACTCCCAATCCTGAAGGACGTTCCGCAAGCCGGTATCACGGCATGAAGCCAGCCCCGCGGTTCTGCCGGCGAGATCCTTCGGTCGGCGCCCGGACTCCACGGTCAAAGCTGGACCTGGGCGGCGCCTCCCTCAGGAAATCAGCGCTTTTCTTCCAAAATCCACAAAAGCGAAGCGGCGGCCCCCCAGAGGGAGCCGCCGCTTTTCACCCGTTCACCCCCTCAGGAAACCGCCGGGACTCTGGTCCAGGGGGTGAACGGGTAACAGGGATTCGAGAAAACCTTTGACTTCCTGAGGGAGCACCCGCGTGTGGCCTGCGGATGGCACCGGAGAGGCGCGCGACCGAAGGATCTCCTCTCGGCGTGTTAGGGGCTGGATTCACGGCATGAAGCCAGCCCCGCGGTTCTGCCGGCGAGATCCTTCGGTCGGCGCCCGGACTCCACGGTCAACGCTGGACCTGGGCGGCGCCTCCCTCAGGAAATCAGCGCTTTTCTTCCAAAATCCACAAAAGCGAAGCGGCGGCCCCAGAAGGGAGCCGCCGCTTTTCACCCGTTCACCCCCTCAGGAGCCGCCGGGAGCCTGGTCCAGGATGACCGCGGTGCCGCTGGCGCTCACCATCAGCATGCCGCCGCCCTTGCCCACGCTGATGGTCTCGTAGTCCAGGTCCACGCCGATGATGGCGTTGCCGCCGCGCGACTTGGCCTCCTGCACCATCTCGTTGATGGCCATCTGCTTGGCCTTGCGCAGCTCCTCCTCGTACGCCGCGGACCGCCCGCCCACGATGTCCGTGATCCCGGCGAAGAAGTCGCGGAAGATGTTGGCGCCCAGGATGGCCTCGCCCGTCACCAGGCCCAGGTACTCCCGCACGCGGTTGCCCTCCACCGTGTTCGTCGTGGTGATCAGCATCTCTCGCCCGTCCTTTCGATGGATGAAACCCCCTGCCGCGCATCAGGCCACAGGGCCGCGCGGCAGGCGACGAATGTGCGCCGCCGGCGTGCGTACGTCAAACCCGCGCCACAAGTTACAGGGATCGTTCGCGGCCTCCCGAAACCCCGCCGGTGAACTCTTTCGTAGGCATGGAGACGGAGAATGGGCCGGGCGCGTTGACGGCAGGAGAATTGCTGGGTAGCTTGAGCGCATCGAATCGAGAAGGGGAGTAGCTTACCGGCGAGAAAGCCGGCGGCCGGATCGTCAAGACTGCGGGCTCGCGCCCGCACGGTCCGGTTGGGACGTGGAGGCCTGCAGGGGCACTCATCGTCAGGGCGAGACCTTCGTCGCAGGGGGCGGCCGTGTGGCCGCGCCCCGGACGAAGGGCTCGCCTTTTTTCGTGTCCAGACCGCGCGTACCGGCGCGGCAGCGTGGAGGATCGATACGGATTTGAACGGAAACGTGCTGCCCTACGTGGCCTTTACCGCACTCGTGCTGGTGATTCTGGCCATCGACCTGGGCGTGATCAACCGCAAGGCGCACGTGGTAAAGGTGCGCGAAGCGGGGCTATTCGCGGGCCTTACCGTGGCGCTGGCCAGCGTCTTTGCCGGGGCCATCTGGCTGGGATACCTGCCGGTGGAGGGGATCGGCGGACAGAAGGACGCGCTGGAGTTCCTTACCGGCTACCTGATCGAGCTGGCGCTCAGCGTCGACAACATCTTCGTCTTCGTCCTGATCTTCGCCTACTTCAAGGTGCCGCCGCAGTACCAGCACCGGGTGCTGTTCTGGGGCGTGCTGGGGGCGCTGGTGATGCGCGGCGTGATGATCGCCGCGGGGGCGCTGCTCATCGAGCGGTTCCACTGGATCATCTACGTGTTCGGCGCGTTCCTGGTGTACACCGGCATCAAGATGGCCACCCAGGACGAGATGGACATCGAGCCCGAGAGCAACCCGGCGCTCAAGCTCATCCGCCGCTTTTTCCCGGTGACCTCGGACTACCGAGAAAAGCACTTCTTCGTCAAGGAGACCATCGGCGGAAAGCTGCGGACGGCCGCCACGCCGCTGTTCGTGGTGCTGGTGATGGTGGAGACCACCGACCTCATCTTCGCGGTCGACAGCATCCCCGCCATCTTTGCCGTCACGCGCGACCCGTTCCTGGTGTACACCAGCAACGTGTTCGCCATCCTGTGCCTGCGGTCGCTGTACTTTCTGCTGGCCGGCGTGATCGACAAGTTCCACTACCTCAAGCTGGGGCTGTCGGTGGTGCTGGTGTTCATCGGCGCCAAGATGCTGGCCAGCGGGTACTTCCACGTGCCGACGGTGGTATCGCTGCTGGTGGTGGCGGGGGTGCTGGCCGGCGCGGTGGTGGCATCGCTGATGTTCCCCAGGCAGCTGGAGGAGCACGACGAGGTGAGCCACGACCCGCTGACCGCCGCGGACGACCCGGTGCGCCCCATCCTGCCGCCGGACGAGGAGCCGGTGCGCGAGCGGCGGGCGTGAGGTGAAGGGGTGAGGGGGTGAACGCGTTTCCGCGGGGCCCTCTCCCCCGACCGGCCTTTCGCTCGTTCCTCGCGACGGCGGTCGCCCCCTCCCCCAAACTGCGGGGGAGGGGTTTTTGTGTGCACAAAGTGCCGAGGTGCGGGGACCTTGGGGTCGGGTAGAGGTTTTCGCGTACGCGAGTACCCGAGGTGACGCGACCAACCCCTCCCCCGGGGTTGGGGGAGGGATCGCCGCGAGCCGCGAGGAACGAGCGGCGAAGTCGGCGGGGGAGAGGGCCCCGGCGGAAACGCGTCACCCCTTCACCCCCTCCGCGGATGAAAACAAAAAGCCCCTCCCACGGCCGGGAGGGGCTTCGTGTGTCCGGGGACGCCGGCCCGCGGTCAGTCCACCGTGGCCAGCGCGGGGAGCTCGGTGCCGGCGGGGGACACGCAGCCGTCGTCGCGGAAGGAGCACAGCACCTCCATCAGCCGCCCCAGGTCCGCCCGGTTGCTGGCGATGCCCACCGACACGCGGATGGCGCCCACCGGGTGATCGCTCATGCAGTCGCTGAACACCTGGATGTTGAACGTCTCGGGCGTGAGCTGCTTGATGCAGCGGAACGCGTCCTGGTCCGGGTACTCGAAGGCGAACTCGGCCGCGCCGGGGTTGCAGAAGAAGCCCGTGCGCAGCGAGATGCCGGCGTCGTTGGCGCGCTGCTCCACCATGCGAAAGTCCACCAGCCCGCCTTCCGGGTTCAGCAGGTTGAAGGCGATGGTGCCGCCGCGCATCTCCATGTTCGCGGGGCCGTAGATGCGCACCATGGGCGCGCCGTTGCCGTGGCGCAGCGCCAGCAGGTCCCCCAGCAGTTCCTCGGTAAGCCCCATCACCCGCGCGTTGATGCGCTCGATGCCGATCTCTTCCAGAAAGTCCAGCCCCGCCGGAACGGCCGCGATCCCCAGGTAGTTGAGGGTGCCGTCCTCGAACGCGCGCCCGGTTACGTGCTGCAGGTGCACCTTGTTCTGCGCGCTCACAAAGCGCACGGTGCCGCCGGCGAACCACGGCCGATGCAGCTCGCCCAGCGCGTTGCGGCGGGCCAGCAGCACGCCCACGCCGGTGGGAAAGCCGAACATCTTGTAGAACGAGACGCAGACGAAGTCCGGCGCGTACCGCCGCAGGTCCAGCCGGTTGGTGGGGACGAACGCGGCGGCGTCCAGCACCACGTGGTACCCCTGGTCGTGCGCGACCTTGATGATCTCCAGCGGATACTTTACGCCCGAGAAGTTGGACTGCGCGGGAAACGCGAACAGGTTGTGCTTGCCGCGGTCGGCGCCGGCCAGCTGCTCCTCCAGCCCGCTCAGCCGCAGCTCCGGGCTGGGCGGCACGTAGCGCACGTCGGCGCCGTGCGCCTGGGCGAACTCGCGCAGGCCGTTGACGGAGTTGTGGTTGTCGGCGGTGAGCAGAAAGCGGCCGCCCGGCTCCCACGGGTACGCCTCGCCCACCAGCTTGAGCGCGCCGCTGGAGTTGAGGGTGAACACGACCTCGTACAGCTCGGGGTCGGCGTTGAAGTACTCCAGGACCCGGGTACGGGCGTTTTCGCAGAGGTTGGTGGCGGCCAGCGAGGTGGGGTTGCGCGAGTGGGGGTTGCCCAGCACGCTGCTACACAGCATCTCGGCGTTGGCGCGCACCTGCGACTCGGAGTAGAGCCCGGCGCCCGTGTAGTCCAGGTACACGTGCCCCAGCGTGTCCAGCCGGCTGAACTCGCGCCTCCTCAGCTCCTCGAATCGTGCGTCGTCCATCAGCGGCCCTCCCGGCGGTGTCGTTCGCTGCAAGCCGTTAAAACTAGATGTAAACGTCTGTCGGGGGAAGGGTTTGAGCCGCAACGGGTTGAGACCCTTCCCTGCTGCGCCGCGAAACGGTCACAGCTTCCGGCACATCGGGGCTACGCCAGCCGCAGCGACATCAGCTCGGAATCCCAGTACTCGCCGTCGAGCTTGTAGGCCTGCGGCTCGATGCCGTAGGTGACGAAGCCGAGGGAGTGGTAAAGGGCGCGGGCCGCCTCGTTCCCCGCCTCCACGCCGAGCGTCAGGCGCTCGACGCCATTCAGCGTGCGGGCGTGGGCGATGAGCGCGGACATCAGCACGCGGCCCACGCCGCGGCCGCGCGCTTCGGGGGCCACGTACATCCCCCAGACGCCCGCGCGGTGGCGCGTCTTGCGGCCGGTCTGGCGGCCCAGGCCGGCGAGGCCCACCAGCGCCCCGCCGTCGTCATCGAACGCGCCGAACATCACGTTTTCGCGGCCGGCGCCGCGGGCCAGGCGCTCGGCGATCTGCTCCAGCGGCGTATCGGCCTCGCTCTCGTACGTGGAGCCGAACGCCGCGGGCGACTCCTGCAGCCCGCGCAGGCGCAGCGCCTGGTACGCCGCCGCGTCGCCAGCGGTGAGAATGCGGATCATCATCCAGGAGTTGCATTGTTCTTCATCGCACCCTCACGCCAGCTCTGGAGAAAAACCCGGGCGACGCCCGGGAACAGCCTGCGAGGGGAGAGAACCTGCCGCCCAGCGTAGAGATTCTTCGGTCGGCGCCAGGCTCTCCGGCGAAAGGAGAGTATCGCGCGGCGCCTCCCTCAGAATGACAGGTCAGGCCAACACACCGCTCACCCCATCACTTTCGCACTTTCGCACTTTCGCACTTTCGCACTTTCGCACTTTCGCACTTTCGCACTCACGCACTCACGCACTTCACCGATACTCCAGCTCCCGCCGCGTCCACACCTCGCCGCCGCGGGCGACCAGCTGGATCCGGCGGAGATTACGGACGTCGGCGAGGGGGTCGGCATCGAGCACCACCAGGTCCGCGGCCATCCCCACCCGCAGCGTGCCGATGCTGTCGCGCCCCATCGCCATGGCGCCGTTGCGGGTGGAGGCGACGAGGACGTCCATCGGACTCATCCCCGCCTCGGCCATGGCCTCCATCTCCCGGAACACGCTGGCGCCGTGCAGGGTGAGCGGATTGCCGGCGTCCGTCCCCATGGCGACGGGGATGCCGGCGGCGTGCACGCGGCGCAGGTTGGCCAGCATGGTCTGCCGCTCGCGCTCGATGCTCGCGCGGACGCGGTCCATGGGGTAGTTGTTCGCGGGGAGCGACTCCGTGAGCGCGGCCCTGGCGCGCGTGGCGGGGTCCACGCACCCCATCGGCAGGCCGGTGTCGTCGAAGTCGCGGCCGTACAGCTGCAGGTATCCCTGCGCCACTGTGATGGTGGGGGTGTAGATGGTCCCCGCCTGGCGCGCCAGCTGGATGAACTCGTCGTCCACGGGCCGGTCCTGCACCGAGTGCACCAGCAGGCGCGCGCCGGCGCGAAGCGCGTCCTTGGCCTCAGACAGGCCGGTGGCGTGGACGATGAGCGGCAGCCCCGCCGCGCGCGCCTCCTCGGCGATGGCGCGCAGCGTCGCCCTGAGCTGCACGCTGTCCGCCCCCGGCACGTCGGTCAGATACCAGACCTTGATGGCGTCGCTGTCGTAGTGGGCGATCATCCGCGCGCCCGCCCGCGTGGCCGAGTCGTTGGCCGTGTAGATGAACTGGCGCTGCCCCGGCGTGTTGACCCAGTGGTCCAGCGTCGAAAGGAGCGGCCCGGCGGCGGCCACGTGCGGCGCGGCGTTGCTTGCCTCGGCCCGCGCGCGCAGCGCCCACGTCCACGGGTAGCCGCCCACGTCGAAGGTCCCCGTCACCCCCGAGCACAGGTAGCTGCGGTAGAAGCGCTCGGGGTGGGCCTCCAGCTCGGCCACGGTGCTGTCGTACGGAAAGCGCGCGCGCACGTCCTCCGCGTCCGGCCGTCCGTCCGCCCAGCCCGTCTGCGAGTAGTGCATGTGGGCGTCGATGAGGCCGGGGATGATCCACTTGCCCCGCGCGTCGATGGTGTGCACGTCCGGCCCCGTCTCGCACTGCCCGATGCAGGCGATGCGGCCGTTGCGCATCACTACCGTCGCGTTCTGCATGGGCGCCGCGCCGGTGCCGTCGATCACCGTGGCGCCGGTGAGCGCGACGGCGGGGACCGGCCCGTCGCCCGGCGAGCCGAAGGCGGTGCTCACGGCGATCTTCCAGCTGCCGTCCGGCTGCTTGACCAGCACGCGCTCGCTGACGCCGCGCTGGCTGTCGCCCTGCACCACGCGGTAGCGGTACGCGCCGTAGACCACGCCCGGCGCCAGCGGCACCACCTCGAAGTGCGTGGCCACCAGCGTGTCGGGCCAGGCGTTGGGGTCGCCGCCCGTCATCCCCGCGTATCCCCAGTTCACGCCGCCGGGGCCGGTGCGCGCCAGCCGCTCGCTCTGCAGGTAGTACGTCAGGTAGGTGGCGCGGTCGCGGCCGTGGATCGCGCCGATGTTGCCGCGAAAGGCGGCCAGCGCCTCCACGCTGTCGCGGGCGCGCTGCTCGGCGGGGTACGCCGGCTGGGCGGAGGCGATGGGGGCGGCGGCGAACGAGAGCGCGAGCGAGGCGGCCAGGGCGCGGAGGATGTTCATGGCGGCGCGGGGACGGGTGGATGATGAACGAAAGCGCACGCCCACAGAGTAGCGGGCGTGCGCTCGGCCGGTCAAATGGCGATGCGGATCAGCCCGCCGGGGGCAGGTCCACGTAGCAGCCGCACCACCCGAACTGGCAGTAGCCGCCGGTGAAGCCGCGCGCCCTGCAGTTCGCGTCGCACTGCGCCGGATCACAGGCCCGCTCCGCCTTTGCCGCGCCGGGCGAGGCGAACGCCTGCGCC